>JBEBGU010001009.1:0-1265 GCA_040081325.1 Prosthecobacter sp. | reverse complement strand
TCGTGGTAAAGAACTGGGCAAAGGCACAGGCCACATCATCAGCAGCGAAGGCCTGACGGATGAAGCTGCCTGGGGCAAGCGCGCCACCTGGGTGGACTACTACGGCACCGTCGGTGGCAAGGCAGTCGGCGTGGCCATGCTGAATCATCCGAGCAGCTTCCGGCACCCAACACCTTGGCATGTCCGCACCTACGGTCTCTTCACCGCGAATCCATTCGGCCTTTCCCAACTAAAAGTGCAGGAAGCAACTGGAGCCATGACCTTGAAGAAGGGTGAAAAGATTACCCTGCGCCACCGCTTCGTCTTCCACGATGGCGACGAAAAGTCCGCCCAGATTGCCGAAGCCTATGCGGAGTATGCGAAGGAGAAGTGAGCGAAACAAACTCCTAGCCTAACGGCAATCCGAGGAGACGACGCCGCAGCATCTCTAATGCGGCTTGGCTACTGAGCAGTTTGAAACGATCACGTGTGCCGGGGTAATAGAAGCGCTTCACGAGAGTGGCCTCGCCTTTTGATGCGAGGCTAACGAACACGGTGCCAACGGGCTTATCGTCTGAGCCACCTGTCGGGCCTGCGACGCCAGTCAGCGCTAATGCGTGATCAGCTCCCGAGACTCTCAGCGCGCCTTCAGACATGACTTTGGCGACTGGCTCGCTGACAGCGCCATGCTCGGCTAACAGTTCAGCAGGCACCCCGAGATGCTTTTGTTTGGCCTCATTGGCATAGGTCACAAAACCATGACCAAACACACGAGACGAACCACTGACATCCGTGATGCGGCTGGCCATGTAACCGCCCGTGCAGGACTCTGCCGTGGCTAGCGTCTGCCCGCGCTCTGTGAGTATCTGAACGAGAACCTCTTCGATGATCCGACGATCCTCTGACAAGATGCATTGACCGAGATGCTCACGCACGATGGCGGCCCCGATCTCGACTGTCTCGGATGCTCCAGAGAGACGCACATCGACATCGCCATTGCGGATGCAGTAACCGAGAGTGAGACCAGGCACGGCTTCGAGTTTTTTCTCGACCTTTTCCACGATGTCTGACTCGCCGACGCCAGTGATTTTAAGATAGAGAACACGACGATCAGCGCCATCTGGCAGCATGGTGCGCAGTCGCGGCTCGACGAGCGTTTCCATCATCGGCTTCAGCTCGCGGGGTGGTCCGGGCAGGAGGAAGAAATGGGTATTCCAACCGCGGGCATGACTCAGCTCGGCTGGGAAATACAGGCCGGGTGCCGTGCCGAAGGGATTGTCCATGAC
>JBEBGU010000357.1:0-5006 GCA_040081325.1 Prosthecobacter sp. | reverse complement strand
GAATGGCTATGAGTGCTTGATTGTTCGCACTCCCAAGTAACCACACCGTCAGCGCCAAACAATGCCTCTATTAACTTGGGTATCCGGGTTAAGGCTGTGCACGGGCGGTTTGGCTCAGACTCTCTTGCTTTTGCGAGGTGTCTGCCACGCCAAACAAACCCACGCTACGTCAGAGCCAGATCATCAGCGCCTGGACGAGATCCTTCGTCTGGGTGATGCGGAATTCGTCGCCAGCTTCCAGACGCACTTTGCTGCCGCCGTTGTAGCTGAATTCAAAGATCACAGGTAGGTCGCCGGGGTGCTGGGTGAGGACTTCGTGAATGCGGTCCAAGTCGATCTCACCGTGCTTACGGCAGTCGAGGCGCAGTAATAGAGGCTTGGGCGGTGCCACGGGTTTCTCCACAGCCGCAGCAGCGGCGATCATGCTAGGATCACGCGCCTTTTTGGGCTTCAGTTCTTTAGCGTCGCTAAGCGTGAGGCGGTTGCCTTCGGTTCGCTGGTCCTTCATGCAGCGGCATCGCAGGCCGAGCACGCTGCCGACTTTGAGCACGTCTTTAAATTTCTCGTATTCTTCACTCCAGGCCATCAGCTCGATCTGGCCGGTGAAGTCTTCAAACGTGAAGGTGGCAAAGGGTCGGTTGTCCTTCTTCGAATACTTCACTTCCATCGTGTTGACGATGCCAGCGATGAAGACGGTCTGCGGCTTGGCGCTGACATCCACTTCATTGAGCGCGATCAATTTGGTGATCTTTGTGGAGTCAAAGTTGCCGCGATAACTGTCGAGCGGATGACCACTCACGTAGAAGCCGAGCAGCTCTTTTTCAAATGCCAGCACCTCGTCCATCGTCCACGGCTCGACCGTGATTTGCGCTGCCGCCTTCTTCGGTGGAGCCATGGCGAAGTCGTCAAAAAGTCCGCCCTGTCCAGCCTTCTTGTCCTTCTGCATGGAGGCTGCGGAGGCAAGCACCTGCTCTAGCTTTGCGAACATGGTCGCACGGTCCTCCTTGGTGAAATCAAAGGCTCCCGACTTCACCAGTGCCTCCAGCAATTTCTTGTTCACGGCTCGCGTGTCCATGCGCGCGGCGAAGTCTTCGATGGACTTGAAGGGGCCGTTGTTCGTGCGCTCCTCGATCGCCGCTGCCATGGCACCTTCGCCGACATTTTTGACCGCGCTGAGTCCGTAGCGGATGGCGTTGGGTTCGTGGTTTTCCGAGTTGGCGTCCTTAGTGCGTTCGGGTGAAAACTTGAGCAGTGAGTTATTGACGTCTGGCGGCAGGATGATGATGCCCATGCGCTGGCACTCACTGACGAAGTTGGCGATTTTGTCCGTGTTGCTGACTTCCAGACTGAGCACGCCGGTCATGAACTCGACCGGGAAATTCGCCTTCAAAAAGGCGGTGCGATAAGTGACGATCCCGTAAGCGGCGGAGTGGGATTTATTGAAGCCGTATTGCGCAAATTTCTCCAACAAATCGAAGACCGCGTTTGCCTGCTTGTCGCCGATGTCGTTGGTCTTGAGGCAGCCTTCGACAAAGGCGATACGCTGCCGGGCCATCTCGGCGAGATCCTTTTTACCCATGGCTCGTCGGAGTAAATCCGCCTGACCGAGGGAGAATCCGGCGAGCACGTTGGCCGCCTGCTGCACCTGCTCTTGATAGACCAAAATGCCGTACGTTTCCTTGGCGATAGTTTCCAGCAGCGGATGCGGATACTCGACTTGCTCCAGGCCTTTTTTACGCGCGATGAAATCGGGAATGAACTGCATCGGCCCTGGACGATACAGGGCGAGGATAGCGATGATTTCCTCGATCTTATCGGGTCCGAGCTGCTTGCAGGTATTGATCATGCCGCCGGATTCCATTTGGAACACTGCGACCGTTTCCCCGCGCTGTAGCATCTCAAAGGTCTTCACGTCATCGAGCGGCATGTCGCCCGTGTTAAAGTCTGCCACACGCTTCTGCACCCACTGTTCCGCCTCATGAATCACGGTCAGCGTTTTCAGGCCGAGGAAGTCCATCTTCAACATGCCCAGCTCGGTGAGCGGCTTCATGGCAAACTGAGAAACGATTTCTTCTTCGTTGCCGCGTGTCAGCGCGATGAAGTCGTAGAGCGGCTTATCACCGATGACGACGCCCGCCGCATGAATGCCGACGCCACGTGTGATGCCTTCGAGGAACAGCGCGTGCTTCCACAGCTCCTGCGCGTTGCTGTCTTCCTCGATGTACTTTTTCAGGTCGGGATTTTTGTCGATCGCGCCATCGGTGTGGACGTTCTTGCCCGTGGCTTTATCAAACTTGTCTTCACCGGCGAGCGTGATGTTCAGCTCGGTGGGGATCATTTTGGAAAGGCGATCCGCATCACCATAACTCCAGCCCAGCACGCGACCCACGTCACGCACCACGGACTTCGCGCCCATGGTGCCGAAGGTGATGATGTGACTGACGCTCAGCTCACCATATTTTTGCCTAACATACTGAATAACCTCGCCACGCCGGGTCTGGCAGAAGTCGATGTCGATGTCGGGCGGGCTGACGCGCTCAGGATTCAAGAATCGCTCAAACACGAGCTGGAAGCGCAGCGGGTCGATGTCTGTAATGCCGAGCACATAGGCGACGACCGAGCCTGCCGCCGAGCCACGGCCCGGCCCTACCGGGATGCCCTGCTCACGCGCCCAGTTGATGAAATCCCAAACGATGAGGAAGTAGCTGGTGAAGTTTTTCTCAGCGAGCAGCGCTAGCTCATAGTCCATGCGCTGACGCAGCGCTTCGTCATTCAGCGCACGGTCGCGGCCATAGCGGCGGATGAGTCCTTCTTCACAAAGATGGCGCAGGTAGTCATTCCTATCTTCACCGCCCGGCGGCTTGTATTGCGGGTAACGCTCGATGCTCGTGGCGTCGAGTTTGATGCTGATGTCGCAGCGCTCGGCGATCTCTAGCGTGTTGTCACAGGCCTCAGGAGTCTCGCGAAACAGCGCACGCATTTCCTCTGCCGTTTTGAAATAGACTTCAGGCGAGTAGGTGACGCGGTTCACGTCATGCACGTTTGAGCCGGAGCCGATGCAGATCATGACGTCGTGGCTTTCATGATCACCACGATCCATGAAATGCACGTCATTCGTGGCCACGGTTTTTAGCCCATACTTCGGTGCCCATTCCAGGAGCTGCCGCGTCACGGTGCGCTGCTGCTCCATGCCGTGATTCATGAGTTCCAGATAGAAATTCTCCGGGCCGAAGATGTCGCGAAACTCGATGAGGCTCTTTTCCGCCTCGTCTTTGCGATCACTGAGAAGCAGCTCGTTGATCTCGCCTTTGAGGCAGCCACTGAGGCAAATGAGTCCTTTGCTGTGCTTGCGCAGCAGCTCACGGTCGAGGCGCGGATTGTCCCACTTGCCGTAGAGATGCGCTTCAGTGACGAGGCGTGACAAGTTCTCGTAGCCTTCATTGCTGGCGGCCAGCAGCGTGAGATGCGATTCGCGCTTCCTTCCTTGGATGTCCTTCTTCTCGTGCATCGACCCTGGAGCCAGATAGACCTCGCAGCCGAGGATGGCTTTCAGTTTGGCCTTCTTCGCCGCCATGTAGAAGTCGATGGCCCCGTAAAGATTGCCGTGATCCGTCAGCGCCACGGCGGGCATCTCCAGCTTCTTGGTGCGCGCGACGAGGTCGTCGAGACGCACCGCTCCATCGAGCAGCGAGTACTCGGAGTGCAGGTGGAGATGGACAAAGGAATCTGACATGGAGCGGCCCAGAGTAGGCGGCTGAGAGATGAGGGCAAGACTGCGGTCACTTTCGCCATCAAAAGAGGTCAAGTTGACGGCGTCATCTCTGCCATGCAGGCTCTGGGACATGACACGCCTCGCCACTTTGACCGTTGTTCTCCTGACCACTCTTCTCGCCGCCTGCTCAGGGGGACTCAAACCCCGGCCGCTGCTGAGCAAGGTGCTCATCATGCCATCCAGCGACTTTGGGCACGAAAGCCTCGCCGCACCGCTGCTGGGTACAGGTGGAGCGGGGACGCCGATCGTCGTCCATTATGGCCAGCCACAGCAGGTGTTGGCGGCAAAGTATCCGCAGCATCGCTACGTCTCCGTGGTGCCCGCGCTCAAGCACCTGAATCACAGCATCAAGCAAATGCCTCCTGACGCCGCTCATGCGGAACTGCGTGCCCGGCTGATCAGCACGCGCTCACGGCTGATGGATTTTTACAATACCCGCCGCATCGCCTTTAATTCCGTGCCGCCGTTTGTCGGTCGCGGTTTCATCTCACGTCAGGCGTTGATGCCCGTGATCGGCACCACACGCTGATCACCGCTCAGTGACGATGTCATTCACGCGGACATCGTGCTCTTCACACGGGATGTCCGGCAGCAATTGCATCTGGAAGGCGATGCCAATGCGCCGCGCCCTGATGACCTCTGGCCGCGACAGAAGGCGATCATAAAAACCGCCGCCACGTCCTAGGCGCACGCCATTGCTCTGGGCAAAGGCAAGCCCTGGGACAAGAATCACATCCAGCGCCGCCAGTGGCAACACCTCCGAACCCACGGGCTCCCATACGCCGAGCGGACCGCGTTTCAAATCGTGCTCGTCACGCACCTCGACGGGCAGCAACTCCGTGCCTGAAACGGTGAAGAACACCACCCGCCAGCCGCGCTCCCGCAACCAGGGAAGGAAGGCGGAGACGAGGTCCGGCTCGCTGCGCAGACCGCCGAAGATGGCCGCCGTCCCGGGTTTCTCCCAAAACTCCGTCCAGGCCTGCAGCCGCGTCACGAGCTGCGCCGACCACGCCGCCAGCGTGCTTTCCGGCACGGCACGAAGAAGGGCGCGCATTGAACGCCTCACCCCAGCCTTGGTCCATGATTCGTCACTCCCAGCCATCATCAGGCGGGCACCCTGCGCTCCCTGCCCCGCTCTGCCAAGACGGAAGGCAGAGATTTTCAGGGTTGTCAGCCGAGGCGTTGGCCTTTAGCATTTCCTCATTAAAGGCTTTTTCGCCCCATGATTCACGAC
>JBEBGU010000017.1:0-18513 GCA_040081325.1 Prosthecobacter sp. | reverse complement strand
CGCCCGCCAGCCGATGCTGGAGAGCGCGCTGTTCGGAGACGACATCAAGAAGATCCTGCCCATCGTGAACACGAACGGCTCGGACTCAGCGATGTTCGACAACGTCTTCGAACTTCTCGTCATGGGTGGTCGCTCGCTGCCACACGCGATGATGATGATGATTCCGGAGCCGTGGAGTGGCCATGAGTCGATGAGCGCTGAGAAAAAGGCGTTCTATGAATACCACTCCTGCCTCATGGAGCCATGGGACGGCCCTGCATCGGTTGCCTTCACGGATGGCACGATGATGGGGGCTACGCTGGACCGCAATGGCCTGCGCCCGTCGCGTTATTATGTGACGAAGGACGATCTCGTGATCATGGCCTCCGAAGCGGGCGTGCTGCCCATCGAACCAGAGCGCGTGGCCTATAAAGGTCGCTTGCAGCCAGGCCGCATGTTCATCGTGGACATGAAGGAAGGTCGCATCGTGCCGGATGAAGAGATCAAAGCCAAGATCGCCACTGAGAAGCCCTACAGCACCTGGCTCGCCGACAATCTCATCAAGCTCGCCGACATCGCCGATGCTGGTGAAGTGCCGCAGTCCGATCTCGAAACACTGGTGCATCGTCAGACAGCTTTTGGTTACACCTTTGAAGACCAGCGGAAAATTTTGGTCCCAATGGCGAAGGATGGCGTGGAAGCCACCGGCTCCATGGGCACGGACATCCCGCTCGCGGTGCTCTCGAACAAATCAAAGCTGCTCTACGATTACTTCAAGCAGCTCTTCGCGCAGGTCACGAACCCGCCGATCGACTGTATCCGCGAGGAGATCGTGACTTCTTCCGTCACCACCATCGGACCTGAGCGCAACTTGCTCGATCCCGTGGCTGAAAGCTGCAACCTCATCGAATTGAAGTCGCCGATCCTCACCAACGAGGAACTTGCGAAGCTCAAGCACGTCGCTCAAGGGGAGTTCCGCTCGGTGACGATTCCAACGCTGTTTGATCCGGCAAAAGGCGCAAAAGGCCTCGAAGACGCGATGGCTGAGTTGTTCAACCAGGCCTCGCTGCAAATCGACGCCGGCATCAACATCATCATCCTCAGTGACCGCGGCATCGACAAGCACAACGCCGCGATCCCGCCGCTCATGGCCGTCTCCGGCCTGCACCATTATTTGATCCGCGAAGGCAAGCGCACCAAGGTCGGTCTTGTGCTCGAGTCCGGCGAGCCACGCGAAGTACACCACTTCTGCACGCTCATTGGTTACGGCTGCGCCGCGATCAATCCGTATCTCGCCTTCGAGACGCTGGACGACATGATCAAGCAGGGTTTGCTGACTGGCGTCGATCATTACAACGCCTGCAAAAACTTCGTCAAAGCAGCGACCAAGGGCATTGTCAAAGTGGCCTCGAAGATCGGCATTTCCACGATCCACAGCTACCTCGGCGCGCAGATTTTTGAGTGCGTCGGTTTGCAGCAGACCGTGGTGGACAAATACTTCACCGGCACTGCCACGCGTATCGAGGGCAACGACATGGAAGCCATCGCCAGCGAAGTGCTCTCGCGTCATCACGCCGCCTATCCAGATCGCCCGGTCTTGAATCGCGCGCTCGAAGTCGGCGGTGAGTATCAATGGCGCTCGGAAGGTGAAGCGCATCTCTTCAGCCCACAGGTCATTCACTCGCTGCAAAAAGCCGTGCGCACAGGCAGCTACGACACTTTCAAGACCTACTCCGGCCTCGTGAACGAGCAGACGAAGCAGCACTTCACGCTGCGCGGCCTGCTGGAGTTCAAAGCTCGCGAACCGATCTCGATTGATGAAGTCGAGTCCGTCGATGCCATCCTCAAGCGCTTCAAAACCGGCGCCATGAGCTACGGCTCCATCTCGAGTGAAGCACACGAAGCACTCGCCATCGCCATGAACCGCATCGGTGGTAAATCGAACACTGGCGAAGGCGGTGAAGACCCAGCGCGTTACACTTGGACTAACGAAAAAGGCGACTCCAAGAACAGCGCGATCAAGCAGGTCGCGTCTGGTCGTTTCGGAGTCACCAGCCTTTACCTGACTCAGGCGAAGGAACTTCAAATTAAGATGGCCCAGGGTGCGAAGCCCGGTGAAGGCGGCCAGCTTCCTGGTGCCAAGGTTTATCCATGGATCGCCAAGGTGCGTCACTCGACTCCGGGCGTGGGCCTCATCTCGCCACCGCCGCATCATGACATCTACTCCATCGAAGATTTGTCTGAGCTGATTCACGATTTGAAGAACTCCAACCGTGCCGCGCGCGTCAGCGTGAAACTCGTTTCCGAAGTCGGCGTCGGCACCATCGCCGCAGGCGTGGCCAAAGCACATGCCGATGTCGTTCTCATCTCCGGCTTCGACGGCGGCACTGGTGCATCGCCTCAGACCTCCATCAAGCACGCGGGTCTTCCATGGGAACTCGGACTCGCTGAAACGCATCAGACACTCGTCTTGAACAACCTCCGCTCACGCATCGCCGTGGAAACGGACGGCCAGCTCAAGACCGGACGCGATGTCGTTATCGCTGCGCTGCTCGGTGCGGAAGAATTCGGCTTTGCCACCGCTCCGCTCGTCACGCTGGGTTGCATCATGATGCGCGTTTGCCATCTGAACACCTGCCCGGTCGGCGTCGCCACACAAGATCCTCGTCTGCGCGCCAATTTCACTGGCGATCCAGAGCACGCCGTGAACTTCATGAAGTTCATCGCTCAAGAAGTGCGCGAACTCATGGCGCAGCTCGGCTTCCGCACCATCGTCGAGATGGTGGGCCGCACCGACGCGCTCGAACCCAAGCACGCAGTTGAACATTGGAAAGCCAAGGGCATCGACCTCTCGAAGCTGCTCTACTCGCCCGCTGTCGGCCCTGAAGTCGGACGCTACTGCACCGACACGCAGGATCACGGCTTGGAGAAGTCGCTCGACATCACGCACCTGCTCGACATCTGCGAGCCCGCCATCCAGCGCGGTGAAAAAGTCACCGCCACGCTGCCGATCACGAACATCAATCGGGTCGTCGGCACCATCCTCGGAAACGAGATCACCAAGCGTCATTGGCAGGGCCTGCCGGACGACACCGTGCATCTCAAAGTCCACGGCAGCGCTGGTCAGCGCATCGGTGCCTTCGTTCCGAAAGGTGTCACGCTCGAAGTCGAAGGCGATGCCAACGACTACGTCGGCAAGGGTCTCAGCGGCGGTCGTATCATCATCTATCCTGATGCCAAATCGACCTTTGCGGCCGAGGAAAACATCATCATCGGCAACGTCGCGCTTTACGGTGCCACCAGCGGTGAAGTCTTCATCCGCGGTATGGCTGGCGAGCGTTTCGCCGTGCGTAACTCCGGTGTCGATACCGTCGTCGAAGGCGTCGGTGATCACGGCTGCGAATACATGACCGGTGGTCGTGTCGTCGTGCTCGGAGAAACAGGCCGCAACTTTGCCGCAGGCATGAGTGGCGGTGTCGCTTACGTGCTCGATGAAGCTGGTGACTTCGCCATCCGCTGCAACGCTCAGATGGTCGGCCTTGAGAAGGTCGATTCTGAAGAGGCCGAGCAGCTCCGTTTGCTCATCAAACGTCACGCCGACTTCACCAAGAGCCAGAAAGCCTTCAAGGTTCTCGCGCTTTGGGACGACATGGTCCCGAAAGTTGTGAAGGTGATGCCGAAGGACTACAAGCGTGTGCTCCAAGCCATCCGCAAAGCCGAAGACGAAGGCCTGAGCGGCGACGAAGCCCTCAACGCCGCCTTTGAAGCCAACGCCAGAGACGTAGCCCGCGTCGGTGGCGGCTAGGACATATAGGTCGAGTAGGTCCTATGCGACCTATTCAGAAATTTCACTGACACTTTCACACAGCATCACGAACATGGGAAAACCAACCGGCTTCATCGACTACCAACGCGAACTTCCGACCGACCGCGATCCGATCTCGCGTCTCGGCGATTGGAAAGAAATCCACAACCACCTGCCCGAAGCAAAGCTCAAGGACCAGGGCGCACGCTGCATGGACTGCGGCATTCCGTTCTGCCACACCGGCAAGCTCATCAGCGGCATGGCCAGCGGTTGCCCGATCAACAACCTCATCCCTGAGTGGAATGATCTGATCTATCGCGGCCTGTGGAAGGAAGCACTCGACCGCCTGCACAAGACCAACAACTTCCCTGAGTTCACCGGTCGCGTCTGCCCTGCTCCATGCGAAGGCTCCTGCACCGTCGGCATCAGCGCACCGCCAGTCACGATCAAGAACATCGAAGTCTCGATCATCGACAAAGGCTTTGAAGAAGGTTGGGTTACTCCACAGGCTCCCGCCAAGCGTACCGGCAAAAAAGTCGCCATCATCGGCTCCGGTCCCGCAGGCCTCAGTGCCGCCGCTCAGCTCAACAAAGCCGGCCACACGGTCACCGTGTTCGAACGCGCCGACCGCCCCGGCGGCCTGCTCATGTATGGCATCCCCAACATGAAGCTCGACAAGAACGAAGTCGTCATGCGCCGCATTAATCTGCTCGAAGACGAAGGCGTCAAATTTGTCTGCAACACTACTGTCGGCAAAGATCTGCCCGCAGAAAAACTCGCCACCGACTTCGATGCCACGGTCATCTGCACTGGTGCCACAAAGCCCCGTGATCTTCCCATTCCAGGCCGTGAATTGAAAGGCATCCATGTCGCCATGGATTACCTCACTGCGAATACTCGCGCCGTACTCGATGCAAGCGCAGCACCCATCGACGCCAAGGGCAAAAACGTCGTCATCATCGGCGGTGGCGATACCGGCACCGACTGCGTGGGAACCTCACTTCGTCACGGTTGTGTCTCCGTCACCCAACTCGAGATCATGGCCAAGCCGCCACTCACCCGCGCGGCGAACAATCCATGGCCAGAGTGGCCTAAGACCTACAAGATGGACTACGGTCAGGAGGAAGCCGCCGCCAAGTTCGGCGACGATCCCCGCATCTATCTCACCACCGCCACGCACTTCGAAGGCGACGAAAACGGCAACGTCAAAGCCGTCCACGTCGTCAACGTCGAGTGGAAGAAGGACGACAAAGGCAACTTCGGCCCCCAGAAAATCCCCGGCACCGAAAAAGTCCTCCCCGCGCAGCTCGTCCTGCTCGCCATGGGCTTCCTCGGACCCGAGCAGCCTCTCCTCGACGCCCTCAACATCGAGCGCGACGCCCGCACCAACATCAAAGCCGAGCACGAGAAATACACCACCAGCCTCCCCGGCGTCTTCGCCGCCGGTGACTGCCGTCGTGGTCAATCCCTCGTCGTCTGGGCCTTCAACGAAGGCCGCGGCGCCGCCCGCGAGTGCGACCGCTTCCTGATGGGCGCGACGGATCTGCCATAGAAGAGAGCGTCTCCTGCAAAGGGAACGGCTCTTTTTGGGTGACTATCGTGGACTACTTTCGATAACATGCTGTCATGAAAAAGCATGTCCTCCGGTTTCTGATGCTGACGCTTCCCGTCAGCATCTCCTGCATCCATGTGATTGATGCTCCTTATCCGGTGAAGGAGGATCGAAAGGAAGCGCTACTGTTCGAGCACGACGGATTAAGCCACCTCGTCGTTCGCACGCGAATTTCCAGCCCGGAACTTCCGCGTAGTCTTGCGTGGATCATTCCAACTCCGAAACCTCCAATCTTGATCAAGGAGGAATCTGCCGATCTATTTCCCCAACTCTACAAACTCATTCCTGACCGGATTCAAACCATGCCAACGCTCGAGCGCTTCCTGCCCGGGTGTTCCACTATTCCAGTACCTGGCGAGGTAATTGTTGTTCACCAACCCAAGTCCACCGAGCACTACACGACCCAAACAATCGAAATTCGGTCTGAGAATGCAGCCGAGGCGCTCAACGGCTGGCTGGTCAAAAACGGTTTCTCACCCGTCCCTGAGCAAAACCAACGTCACTACCTGATACCTGGACGTGCTTTCGTCTGTGTGAAGATTCGGAAGCTTCCTGGTGGAGGCGCCGCACAGATTCCACCTGTGCATCTTGCTTGGCGCGGCGAACAAGCAACTCTGCCGCTCAAGTTCTCGTCTCACAGTGGAGTCTTCGACGTTGACCTCTATGTGCTCTCGCAAATGCACATGCATGCCGATCAATTTGCGGAATGGCATTTTCGACGGGTTGGTGCGTTATCTTTGGCGGGTTCTTCGGCCGAGCAGACTTTGTCAAAACTTGCTGGAATGCATACCGTGCTTACACGCTATCACGCCAAGGCATTCAACAGCTCTGGACATGAAGTCACACGCCTAGCTTCTGATCCGTTGATTGATCTTGGAAAGCTGAGGTGACCGAAGCTCTAGCACATTCTCTCGGCTTTCGTTGATTGTATCGCTGGGTCGGGCATGGGTCTGTGTCGAACGCTGAAGCTCACCAGCTTCACTTCAGCTTCCACTTCGCCTGGCGCAGCACGGCGAGTTTGGGCTGGGCCATGCTTTCGTACCAGACGGTGAGGAAGGTGCCGTCGGCGAGTTCGACGGTGCTGGGGTAGCCGAGATCGCCACCTTTGCCATCGCCGGAGAGGATGATGGGCTCGCTCCAGGTCTGGCCGTGATCGGTGCTGAGGCGGGCTTGATTGCCGAAGGGCGGGCGACGGTGGCCGTAGGTCATGAGCAGGCGACCATCGCGCAGACGCAGGAGGTGGGAAGGCAGGCCGAAGGTGATGGGATGCGGCTCGTTCCATGTCTTGCCGCCGTCTTTGGATTCGGATTGCAGCGTCCCGCCTTTGTCGGCTTCGTTGTGATTGCGGATCTGGGCGAGGATCGTGCCATCGGCGGCTTCGACGGCGTGGAGTTCGTGGTAACTGTGTGCGGCATCATCACCTTTGCGGGTCGGGATGTCGGCCAGCCATTGCCAGGTGAGGCCGTCGTCTTTGGATTCACAAACACCGACCTTCTTGTCGTCGGTCCAGAGCTGCTTGCCGACGTAGAGGAGTCGTCCGTCTTTGAGCTGAGTCGGGCCATGCGGGCTGTTCACGATGGTCGGGATGCGAGGACTCCAACTGAGGCCACCATCGGTGGAGCGGATGAGCCATTGACCAAGCTCCGCCTTCCGACCTGCGGCATCGAGCCGGGCGTGGGCGGCATTCCATTTGGCGAGCTGCTCGGGCTTCATCGCTTTTGTTTCCCAGCCCTTCGGTTTGAGTTCGGCAAAGGAGGCCTGCTTTTCCAAATAGGTCTCGTAGGCCAGTGAGGTGAATGTGGTGACGAGCAGCGTGCCCTTCGCCGTCTCAAGCACGCCGGAGTCGCGATCATCAGTGGCGCTGTCGAGCAGTACACGCGGAAAGGTCCAGGTCTTGCCGTCATCGTGCGAGGTCATGGCGTGGACCTGACCAAAGGGGCAGACATGCGACTCGCGTCCGCCGGACCAGGAGAGCCACAGCTCGCCATTGGCGCGGCGTGCCACGGTGGACCAGCCGTGGTAATACTCGGGCTGCTGGGAGATGACCTTGGTTTCGAAAATTTCAAAGGCGGGTGCCTCGGCGCTGAAGATGATTGAGGGAAGCAGGCAAATGGCAGCGAGGGTGGATAGCGACAAAATGGGGTTGGGTTTCATGCTCATGAACTACGGTGTTCAGCCGCACTCTTTGCGTTGTCTCGTCTTGGGACCAGTGACGTTCTCCATCTCCACTCGTCGTAAAGGAACCTATGAGCTCAGTTCCCTTGGTGAGTGAGTGCCGATTTCTGGATAAACTTCATCTTGGGATTGTTCATATATCTAGGGGACGGGAACAGGGAGTCGGGCATCGTCGTTGCTTGCCCCTGGCAAGCGCAGTGGTCTGGGGCCTATCGACGATGTGCTTGCGTCGAAGTTAGACAATCTTCAGACTCGTTTTTTTAAATTTCCACCCAGTCATGCATCGCTCTCAATGGCATTCGTTTTGCTTGTCAGGTTTACTGACACTTGCCGTCTTTGTGTCTGCATCTCACACCATGGCTCAGCATGGACTGAGTTCACGTCCTGCGGTCGGCCCTTATTATGATGGAGTGTTTCCGCCGGAGCTTCCTTCGCTCGGGAACTGGTCTGTGGTGGAGGCTTATCCATCACTGAGCTTTCAAAATCCGCTGGGTGTCACAGAGATGCCGGGTGGAATTTCGAGCGTGCGGAAAATGGTGGTATGGGAGCGTGAGGGTAAAGTTTATCATTTTGATCATGCCAGCACGGCCACGACCAAAACACTGGTGCTGGATGTTTCTGACCGTTGTCAGGGCTGGGATGACTCAGGCCTTTTGGGCTTAGCCTTTCACCCAAATTTTGCGGTGAATAGGCAGGTCTTTATTTGGTACACTTACACGGCTCTTGGCACGGTGCAGGGTAGCGAGACGGTGCGCCCGCCGACTTACAAGAGTTGTCGTGACAGGCTCTCTCGATTCACGCTCGATGTTAATGGCGTGGCGGGTGCTGAGACGGTGCTCTTGGAGCAAAATGCAGTCAGTGTGTGGCACAATGGCGGCGGCATGTTCTTCCACCCGATGAATGGTCATCTCTACATCACGAATGGTGACGATGCGACGACGTCGAATACTCAGCGCATCAACGGTGGGTTGTTTTCTGGCGTGCTACGCATCGACGTGGATAAGCGCGGTGGACTGATCAGCCATGCGCCCGTGCATGTGCCGACGAATGTGACGGTGCAGGATTACTTCATCCCCAATGACAATCCTTTTGTTGGGCAAGCTGGCATCAATGAAGAGTTCTTTGCCATTGGTCTGCGCAGTCCGCACCGGATGACTTTGGATGCTGATAGTGGTCGTATTTTTATTGGTGATGTCGGGGCAGGGGACCGGGAGGAAGTGAGCATCATCGAACCCACAGATGCGCCGGGTCAAAACATGCAGTGGGATCGTATCGAAGGCTACAATGGTGATCTCACGCCACCCTATATCGGCGTGAATAAGCGACCAGCGCTCGACTACACGCACAGTGAGGGTAATGCAGTGATCGGTGGGTATGTGTATCGGCCTAAAGCAGCACTGCCGGGTGCACGGCGTTTTGATGAGCTGATCGGACGCTACATTTTCGCCGACAATGGTACGGGGAATCTTTACATCCTCAATGAAGGCACGGCTCCAGCGACGAAGACGCTGCTGGGAACCGTACCGAACGGCAGCGGCGCGTCGTCAGGCTCGAACTACGTCGGCGTGTCCTCATTTGGCGAGGATGTGGACGGCGATCTCTACATCTGCCGCATGAGCACGCCGCTCGGTAAGATCTTCAAACTTCAACGTGGCGGTGCAGCTAGCACGCCCCTGCCAGCCACGCTGAGTGCTACGGGTTTGTTCACTGACTTGCCGGGCTTTGTCGTGAATCCAAAGATGATTCCATATGCGCTCAATGCGCCGTTTTGGTCTGACAAGGCGATCAAATCACGCTGGGTCACCGTGCCGAATAATTCGGGGCAAACAGTGGGCTTCTCTCCCACCGGTGAGTTCGTCTGGCCTGAGGGTACGCTGACTTTGAAGCACTTCGATTACAGCACGAGCGACGTCACGCCGAGCCTGACGCGCCGACTCGAAACACGGGTGCTTTTGAAAAAGAGTGATGGCTCGACCTATGGCGCGACTTACAAATGGCGCGCAGATAATAGCGATGCTGATCTGCTGCCAGATGCGCTCAATGAGTGGTTCCCAGTGGCGATCCCTGATGTGGGTGCCTTCACGGGTGCAAATCTCGGCACGCCAGCGCAGAGTGGCAGTGTCTCACGCACGGGCAGCACGGTGACGATCACTGCGGGCGGTAGTGACATCCAGGGCACAGCCGATGAGGGCTACTACGCGAGTCAGCAGCGCACGGGTGACTTTGATCTCAGTGTGAAAGTGGAGTCACTGACTCAAAATGATCTGTACACAAAAGCGGGACTCATGGTGCGCGAATCACTCGCTGCGAACAGCCGCCATTTGATGGCGATGCTTTTCCCCAGCAACGCGGCACGCAATAACAACAACGGTGGCTACGAGTTTCAGTATCGGGAGACCACAGGCGGCGGCACAAGCGTGATCTACCCGACCTTTCCTC
The DNA here is from genome assembly GCA_040081325.1 of Prosthecobacter sp. Lineage (GTDB taxonomy): Bacteria > Verrucomicrobiota > Verrucomicrobiia > Verrucomicrobiales > Verrucomicrobiaceae > Prosthecobacter. Next base: position 8,503 of record JBEBGU010000017.1, on the reverse strand, counting down.
AGCCGACGGTGAGCTATCCGAACGCCTGGCTGCGCATCCGCCGCACGGGGAATCTCTTCATCGCCTACTCCAGCAGCAACGGTGCTGAGTGGCGTGAAAATGCGCGGCTGGCGCTGCCGCTTCCGAGCACGGTGTACTTTGGTTTTTCCATGACCTCACACAACACGGCCCAGTTGGGGACTTGTCAGTTTCAGGTCCAGACCACACGCCAGCAGCAGTGGTATTACCCGAGCCGGGCAGAGTGCATCCAGTGTCACAACACGAACGCGGGTGGCATTCTCGGACCGAAGACGCGGCAGATAAACAAGGTGCTCGCTTATCCAAGCAACGGTGTCGGTGATGGTTCGACGGCCAATCAACTTCACGCCTGGAACAACATCGGGCTTTTCCACAGGAACGTGAATGACGCAGAGATCGCCACGCTGCCGAAGATGTCTCACTACACGGAAACGAGCGAGTCGCTAGAGCAGCGCGGCCGCAGCTATCTGGATACGAATTGCGCGAGCTGTCACCGCCCCGGTGGTGTGCATGCTTTCTGGGACGCGCGCTATGACACGCCCCTGGCTAGCCAAGGCATCATCTATGGACGAGTCGGGACGGACTTGGGCATCGCCAATGCGCGAGTTGTGGTGCCTCAGGATCTGGTAAAGTCGATGATCCATGTGCGTACGAACCGCATCGGGTTACATCAAATGCCGCCCATCGCGCGAAATCTGATCGATGAGCAAGGCGTGGCTTTGCTCGAACAGTGGATCGGAGACATGCCGCTCAATACGCCGCCGGTGGTGACTATCGACTCGCCCCTGGCCAATGCGAATATCGTCATCCCTGCAACCGTCACGATCACGGCCACGGCCACAGATACGGACGGCATCGCCAAGGTGGAGTTTTATGCTGGATCTGAGAAGATCGGTGAGGACACGGCGGCACCATTTACCTTCACTTGGACAGATGCCCCGCTGGGCACGCACCAGCTCCGAGTCAGCGCGATCGACAATAGCAATAACTTCTCTGACTCCGCCATCGTGCCGATCACAGTGAGCGCACCGAAGGGTCTGTTTGCTGCGCGCATCAATTTCCAGCCTGCGCTCGCGCCTGTGCCGTCCGGCTATCTTGTCGATGACGGCAGTGTCTATGCTGATCTCGGCTATGGCCTAACGTACGGTTGGACTCGAGATAACCGACCCGATGCGCGTGACCGTAACTCGCACCCCGATCAGCGCTACGATACCTTCATTCACATGCAGAAGGATCAAGGCGGTGGCAGCACGACGAGTTCCTGGGCCATTGCCGTGCCAAACAGCACCTACAGCGTCACAGTGCTCGCGGGTGATGCGATCAATGCAGACTCCGTGCATGAGCTACGCGTCGAAAACACCACGATCATCACCGGCACGCCCGCAGGTCAGTTCTTCTATGAGGGCAGCGCTACGGTGACAGTGACAGACAATGTTTTGAACATCTCACCCGGCCCCGGTGCCGTGAATGCTAAGATCGCTTACACGATCATTGAGGAAGTGCCGCCACTCGGGAATCTGGTGCCGCTTGCCACGATCACGTCGCCTGCTGATGGCGCAGAGTTTGCCACGGGGCAGTCGATCACATTTAGCGCGACGGCTAGCGACCCTGACGGCAGCGTGGCAAAGGTGGAGTTCTATGCTGACGGCGTGAAGCTGGGCGAGGACACGGGTGCACCCTTCACTTACTTCTGGGCCTCGCCTGCTGGCGGCAGTCACATCATCACGGCGCGTGCGGTGGACAATCTGGGTGTGGGAGCTTTTAGCGATCCGATCTCCATCATCTCGCTGCCTGTGAATGGTTTGGTGGCCGAGTACTTCGACAACGATAACTTCACGAATCGAAAGGTGAAGCGCATCGACCGCTTTGTGGATTTCAATTACGGCGCAGGCAGTCCAGCACCGAGCATCGCCAATGACAGTTTCAGTGCGCGCTGGCGCGGGCGTGTTCGTAGCGGCTTCACTGGCCTGCACACGTTTGCCACACGCTCGGACGACGGTGCTCGTGTGTGGGTTGACGGGCAGCTCGTGGTGAACGGTTGGTTTCCACAGGCGGTGACACGCCATCAGGGCACGGTCATGCTGAACGCGAACGAGTTTTATGAGATCATCGTCGAGTACTACGATGGGGCTTTTGATGGGTCTATGCAGCTTCTCTGGAGCGGCCCCGGCTTCGATGAGCGCATCATTCCTGAAGCGAATCTCTTCACTCCAGCGACCAGTGTAGCCCCCACGATCAGCCTCACCACACCGCCGGATCGCGCGGTGTACACATCAGTGCAACCGATCACGATTTGTGCTGCTGCCACTGATCCCGACACGCCGGTCACGCGCGTGGAGTTCTTCTTCAATGATGTGTCTGCTGGTGTTGATTCGACTGCTCCTTTCACGATGGAAGTGCTGCCGGTAGGCTTCGGCGCGCACCGTGTGTATGCTAGAGTGACGACAGCGGACGGACAGTATGCGTGGACCTCGGCGCATAACTTTGGCATTCTCAATGGCGCAGCGGCGAGCGGCTTGATCGCTGAGTACTTCGACAACGAAGACTTCACGAACATCAAAGTCGTGCGCTATGACTTCGATATAAATTTCTTCTGGCCGAATGGTCAGCCAAACGGCGTCGGCAGCCCTGACGCATCCATCGACACAGAGACCTTCAGCGCGCGCTGGCGTGGCCGCATCCGCAGTGCCAATGCAGGACTTTATACTTTTAAAGCGACGGCTGATGATCGGGTGAGAGTCCGAGTGAACGGCACACAAATCATCGACCGCTGGTTCTACGATGGTCCACCTGTCACAGGCACGATTACCCTCGCAGCAAGCACTTGGTATGACATCGAAGTCGAGTTTGTGGATGATGCCTTTGATGGTCGTATGCAGCTCTTCTGGAGTGGCCCCGGCATCACGGGTGAGCCAGTGGCACCGCGTCTGAGTGCTGGTGATTTCACCAGTGTCTTTACGCCACCCACGGGCATCTTTGCCCAGCCGCCGACGGTGATGCTCAGTGCGCCTGTAAACAACAGCAACGTGATCGAAGGTGATACGGTCACGCTCACGGCTGATGCAAACGATGTCGATGGCACCATCTTGAAGGTGAACTTCTACAGTGGCAGCACACTCATCGCGGAGGATAGCGCCGCGCCCTTTACTTGGCCGCTTGGTGCTCTGACCAGTGGCAGCTACACTTTCAATGCGAAGGCAACGGATAGCCAAGGGCTGAGTGCTAGCAGCGCCGACGCGGGTGTCACCGTCGTGCCTCTGCGCATGAACATGGGATCAAATCCGCTCTACCCATCACGCATGAGTTTCACGCTGCCAAATGGCCGCACCTGGGTGCTGGAGAAATCAGCGACACTGGCCCCGCTCTCATGGACCACCGTCATCAGTGGCACCTCAAACGGCAGCGTGGTGGAGCAAGACATGCCTGATCTGCCTTTTGAACCGCGCATGTTCTACCGCGTGCGAGTGACGAATTAAATGAGGTCTGCGAACAACCATCACCAGCCCATCATGCGTCACGCTTTTCTGTCACTTATCTTTTTCAGTCTGCTCACCTCAGCGGTGCGCGCGGAGAGCCTGATCCAGTACTTCAATACCTCATGGAAAGAGATTGCTCAGAAGATGCCGGAGCTAGCTGAGGCTGGGTACGATGCCATCTGGCTGCCGCCGCCGACGAAGGGGTCAGGTGGTTTATCGGTTGGCTATGATTTGTGGGATCGCTTTGATCTCGGTGGCAAAGATCAGCGCGGCAGCGTGAGCACGCGCTACGGCACGGAAGCAGAGCTGCAAAACCTGATCGAGATCGCGCATCGCTTTGGCATCCGCATCTACTTCGACAACATCATGAATCACAATGCGTTTGATGTGCCTGCCTACAACGCAGGCACGCCAATCAATGTGTATCCAGGCTTTGTTCCAGAAGACTTTCACCTCCGCATCACTGAAGATGGCTTCTATCGGAAGTGGGACAATACGCGCAACTGGAGTGATGCCTGGCAGGTGCAGCAACTCGGACTCGCTGACCTGATCGACATCGCCGCAGAGCCAGGTACGACGAATCGCAATCACGGTACAACGGAGGGTTCGACCATTCAGAAGATCAAGTTCGTGCGGCAGCCGCAGAACCCAGAGAACTACTGCTATAAACCCAGCGCGCCGGGGCAGCAGCATGCGAATGATCAGGGCACCTATGTGGGCTTCGGTTTGAATAACACCATCACCATCGCCGACATCGCCGCGAACCCTGATTTCTACGGCGAGTATGTGGAGGATTTCCTGCACCGAGCTGCACGCTGGCTGATCGACTACACCAAAGTGGATGGCCTGCGTCTGGATGCGGTGAAGCATATACCCGATGACTTTTTCGGTGCGCTGGGATCAGGAGCCAACTCGTCCAACTACGGCTACAGCGGCAAGATTCAGGAGCAGTTCAATCTCACTCGCGGCTACAGCGACTGGGATAATCACCGCGACAGCGTCTTTGATACTGAGAAGGCGCGTGATGACGCCATGCTGTTCGGCGAGCACCTCGGTCAGCCGCCGAGCTACAGTGGCTATGTGGATCGCGGGATGCGACTCGTGGACAATGATCTGCGCAGTAATTTTAACAACCTGCTCGGCAATCCAAGCTCGGGACTCAATGGCTACGATCAGCCCGGCTATGGCGGCTTTGCGCCTGGGGTGGCGGTGACTCATGCACAAAGTCACGACAACGATTACGCCTCACGCCGTGAGCTGCAGCACGCCTTCTATTTTACGCGTGCTGGCTTGCCTCTGGTCTATACCGATGGCAACTACCACGCTGAAACATTAGGTGCGAGTGGCGGTGCTTTCCCGCGTCATGCAAACACGGCCTTCCTCGGCCAGTTCAATGATCCGAAGATTCCGAACCTGACATACATCCATCAGCATTTCGCGAGAGGCAATCAGGTCGGTCGATTCAGTGATGCTGACTTCGTGGCTTATGAGCGTGTGGACAAAAGAGAGAACAGTGGAATGACGGATGCGTCCGGCGTGACCATGCTGATCATGATCAATGACAACTTTGCCAGTGGTCAGGCGCGCACATTCACGACGAGTTTTCCGGCGGATGGAGGCACGAGCAATGATGCTTATCTTTTCAACTATTCTACCCTTGGTGGCCCCTTCTATGCGTATGCGTCGCAGTTGAGTTCGCAGGTAGTGCCACCGGGTGGCTACTTTGTTTTTTCGTATCGCAGTCCTGAAGAAGCGAGCGGCTGGAGTGCCGCAGGCGGCAGGCCGGTGTCGATTCTACAAAATGGTGATCCAGCGCCGACGATGCTGGCGACTTTTAAAGACGGACCCGATGGTGATCCAGCCTACAATCCCGCTTTCGCAGCGGACAAAGTGACGGATGTGGTGACGACGGATTTCAAGTACAGCAAGCGCATCCCGCGTGTCACGAACGGTGCCGACTTGGACTTCATCGTGCGGGCAGATGGCTCGGCAGAGAATATTCTTTTGCGGCTGGATGGTGGCGTGCCTCTCAATGGCACGAATCACAGCGGTGGTGATCCACGCGACAATCCGCCTGCGGTCTCCACTGACGTTTTCATGGGCTACGAGCAGCCACTTTTTCAGGGGCGTAACTTCCCAGAAAAGTTCGCAGCGAAAAACACGGTTCGCTGCAAATTTGGTTCGGCGGGTGCGGAGACGTATCAGAAGATCATCGGCGTGCCGACATTCACCATCGACAATGGTGATGGCACGAACCCGCTGGATGGGGATGCCGCAACGTTCTTTTATCATGATCCAGAAGCCGACGTCGGCGGCATCGCAGCAGGCACAAAACAATACAGTGAAGGCAGCACTACCATCACAATCTGGGGGAAGGTGAATGGAGTGGGATCTGGCTACACGATGGTCTGCTACTACACGACGGACAGCTCAAACCCAGAGGGCGCTGGCGGAGTCGGAGTCGGCACGACGCAAACAGCGGTCATGGCTTACCAACACAATCAAGTCACGGATGACTGGTGGAACAGCACCACGGTGCCGAAGCCTGCGAGTGGCGAGTTCCGCTACAAGCTGGGCATTTTCAAATCTGGTGCTGACAGTGTTTTCCCCACCAGCGCTGGTAATGCAGCGCGTAAGCTGAACATGATGACGAAGTTCGCGGTTGAGGGTTTCAATGCGAATACGGCGAGCTACCGCCCACACAATGATTATGGCGTGACAGCCACAGGTTTGAAGGAAGGCATGCATGTGCTGCGTGGCCGAGCCTTTCTAAAGAGGCCGGGAGAGGCCTCCATCTACAACACTTTCTTCCAGCCCTTTTATCTGGATCAAGAACGCACGCAGGGTGAGGTCAAATTCCCACTGGAAGGTGAAAGCGTGGGTGGTCAAAGCTACGGCTGCGCGGTGCGCACGGATAACAGTGTGACGGAGGTTTGGTACTGCATCGTCGATGCCGTGGCTGGCAATGACGACTCCGCTTTATCTGCGGCGACGACACCGCCGACGGTGGTGAAGAATGGCAATGGTGATGGCCGCTGGGTGAAGGCTAAAGAGGTTATCCCATCCGCAGCGATCACGAGCATTTACCCGAAGGAATGGCGCTTTGATTACATCAACGTGCCGGGTGGCAATGCGGCAGCACACATCAATGTGCGCTTGGTCGAGGCTTCCTCCAACAATGCGAGCACGATCGCTAGTGTTACGACGGTGACGCCTGCGGACGACATCGCCAATCACTACACCACACTGGTGAGGAACATCACGACCAATGGCCCTGACCAGCGCATCTTCATCGCCTATCCAGGCAGTGATGGTGAGACGGTGGCAGCGGGCTATGTGATGAAGGCGCTCTTCAGCAAGACGCTAGCGGTGGGCCGATCTGAGGCGCAATTGATCGATGAGTTCCTGATCAGTATCGGCAGTCATCTCAGTGGCTCGGCTGACGGTGCCATCGCTCAATCGCGAGCTGGCTATGACATCATCTATGACGAGACGGATGACTATCATGCGCTAGCTTTCACCCTGCCGAATCTATACAACCGCGATCCTGAGTTTTTGCATTACCTGGAAGTGAAGCATACACGCAGCAGCCTGACTTCACGCACCTCCCGTTTGGTTAAAGCAGCGCCGACGACTGATCCCTATCTGAGCATCAGTACACCACCAGAACTCGACAGTGATGGTAGGCCGTATGAAATCGTTTTGCGAGATCTGCCGCCGCCCGTGGATGCAAGCGAACGCACGACTCGAGTGCGTATCTCTACGGATAGCAGTATCACAAATCTAGACATCGTTTTTGAAGCCGGCACAGGCACCATCACGCTGAACCCAGGCTTCCCCCAAAGCAGTGGTTTGCAAAAGATCTGGGACTTCACCTGGAGCGGGATGACACAGGGCAAGTTCGCTTTCCGCGCAGACGGTAAGCAAAGTGTGGGTGGCCCCGTGCTCGTCACTGACAGGCGTCATGTGTCGGTCGTTTTCAGTCAAATCCTGCCAGAGAATGCGGCTGATCTCGATGATGATGACGATGGCCTCGTGGATGCAGATGAGCTGACGATCAAAGCGCTGCCGACGACGCTCTCAGAAACATGGACCAATGGTCAGGTGCATGTTCACTTCGCTTTTGGGAAGTCATCGCCCGTCAATCCAGATACCGATAACGACTTGTTGCCAGATGCTTTGGAAGTGGGTTTTCGGGGTACCGTGACTCCGAACACCAACACGGCGACAGACTCCAATGGTGATGGTTTTCCAAACTTCATCGCTGATCTCGATCCGCCCTTCTTCAACACGGTGCCCGACAATAGCGGGCTGCCTCTCTATAACCTGAATCGTTCACGCACTGAGATGATCCATGGCACGACGTCGGACCCACACGATTCAGACAGTGATGATGACGGCCTGCTAGACGGCATCGAAGATGCCAATCGAAATGGTTGGGTGGATGGAGATGGTGCTGCGCTGCCTGCACCGAGTGGATCTGTCACAGGTCGCAACTGGCCAAATGCGATGTTCGATGTCGGTGAGACGTGGTTGGAAACCAGTCCAAACAGCTCGGACACGGATGGTGATGGCTTGAGCGATGGAGTGGGTGAAGACAAAGATTTTAACGGACGCATCACTGGTGATACGAACAACAATCGCGTGCATGAAGCGCTCGAAGCTTGGCTTGAAACGGATGCTCTGAAGAAGGACACCGATGGAGATGGGCTGCTCGATGGCTGGGAATCTCAGAACGGACTCGACCCGCTGGATAATGGCACGGATAATCTGAAAACGTCTGCACCAAATGATGGTGATCCGAATCAAGGCGCGACTGGCAACCCGGATGGCGATCCATTCAACAACACGCTGGAGCAGACGAATGGCACCAAGCCACTCATTGCAGATACGGGTGCCACGCCACCGCCGAATAGCATCACCATCGGGCCGGGAACGAGCACGACGATCGGAGTGGTCACGAATGGTCATGAGTTCACCGATTGGACGGCGGATGATCTGGTGGAGTT
>JBEBGU010000356.1:0-5041 GCA_040081325.1 Prosthecobacter sp. | reverse complement strand
CACGTTGCAATATTCCCCCGAGAGTTTTAGCGCCACTGAGGTCGAGTTTGCTAAAGAGATCAGCGAGGCCGTGATGGATGTCTGGCAGCCGACGCCACAGCGGAAGATGATCTTGAATCTCCCTGACACGGTCGAGGTCGCCATGCCGAACGTGTATGCCGATCAAATCGAATGGATCTGCACAAACATCAAAAACCGCGACAGCCTCATCATCAGCCTGCACACGCACAACGACCGCGGCACAGGCACCGCCGCCACCGAACTTGGATTGCTAGCGGGCGCGGATCGCGTCGAAGGCACGCTCTTCGGCAATGGTGAGCGCACGGGCAATCTGGACATCGTGCAAGTCGCCATGAATCTCTACATGCACGGCATCTCCCCCGGCTTGGATTTCAGCGACATGAGCGGCCTCATCCACATGTATGAGCGCACCACCGGCATGACCGTGGCCCCGCGTCATCCTTACAGCGGCGAGTTGGTCTTCACCGCCTTCAGCGGCAGCCATCAGGACGCGATCAAGAAAGGCCTAACCGGATATGACGAGCATAAGACCATCTGGGATGTGCCTTATCTCACCATCGACCCGAACGACATCGGCCGCGAATACCGCGAGGTCATCCGCGTGAACAGCCAGAGCGGCAAAGGTGGCGTCGCTTATCTTCTCGAGAGCGAGTTCGGCATTGAGCTGCCGAAGGACATGCAGCGCGAGTTTGGCCCCATCGCCAATGATCTCGTGGACAAGCTGGGGCGCGAAGTCACCGCCACTGAATTGAAGGACATGTTCTGGAAAGAATACATCGAGCGCGAGCAGCCCTACGCGCTGCATCATTTCCATGCCGATGGTGTCGATGGCGTCTTCACCTGCCGCAGCAGTCTCGTCATTAATGACAAAGAACGCGGAATCGTAGGCACCGGCAACGGCCCCATCGCCGCCTTTGTGAATGCCCTGATCACCGATGCAGGAGCGCCGCCATTTGAAGTCGCCATCTACCGCGAGCAAAGCCTCAGCTCCGGCACCGAAGCCGCCGCCCTCGCTTACATCCAGATCAAGCTCGCCAGCGGGAAAACCGTCTGGGGTGCCGGTGTGGACACGAATATCGAGTTGGCCTCCATCAAAGCGGTGGTCAGTGCGGTGAATCGTGCTGGGTGAATAACTCTCGGTTTTGAATCGACATGCGCTTTGCCTATCCCATCGATCTATCTGAACAAGAGGAAGACGCGCGTCTTCAAGTTCGTTCCGCCATTGCACTATGGTGGCGTGAATTCGAAGCACGTACGGCTGATTTGACGGTTTTGTTTAAAAGGCAAAGTGATTGGGACTTGGTGGCCTGGATGTCCAAGTGGTTGGAGTCCATTTCGCCGAATCTCTTTTGGGAGTTCGGTCCTGGCTTGATGGGTGGACACCGATTGGTGATCACCTGCGAATCTCACCAGTATTTACGCCCGTTGGTATCACAGATTTTATCTCAGGCCCCAAGAATTGAAGGCTGGGAATTCTATGCTTACCGGCTCGCCGAAGATTATGCGATGGCGATCAAGACCGTTGAGGCGCGTGGCGGTGCGCTGCTGGATCAGGTTCGTTTTCGACTGAAGTTGAACGATATTCATCAAGTTGAGATTGAATCGTTGGTGAAAAAAAAGTTCCCAGAAGATAAACATCAGACAACAGCTCTCGTAGCGTTGGAGACGCTGCTAGGTGAGGAGGCGATGAACCGTTGGGTGGGAAGAATCAGCCATCAAGTGGTCACTATTTTCCCCTTCGGTAGCGTCTTAGGCAGCGACTTGTTGAACAAGTTTAGGGTGCTGATTGAGAAACAAAAAGCCATGCTGCCAACTGAGCCTTGGTATGAGCATTCCGATGATCAGAAATGGTCCCTCTTTGAATTAAAACCCGATCAGTCGCCAGAAGACTACTTCTTTAGAGACGATCAGTTCACTCAAGTTTCAGGATATACAGCCATGCACAAGTGTGTGGTGAATCGTATGAGTTTTGATTCTATACGCTATTCTAGACACGGTGAGATTTTTTGCTTCCTCAAGATCGATGGAATTGGGGGATTACCTGAGTGGGGATTCAAAGATCGCGGAGACATCGAAGATGCGCTCGAAGCAGTTTTGCGGCCCGCTCGCTTAGGGGCGGTCGTTGGTGGAGGGATGGGCTACAGATACTGCTACATTGATCTTGCTCTCGCCAACGTGGAAGAGTCGGTGCCTTTGATTCGGGAAACCCTTCAAAAGGGAGGCATTCCAGCACGAACTTGGTTGTTGTTCATGGACGAGGATCTGGCAAACGAGTGGATTGGCATCTGCCCTGATACGCCGCCTCCACCTGGTTCCTCCGATGACAACTCCCAGTTGAACCCCAGTATTTGAGGAGGTCTGGCGCAGTGGCAATTGGCCGCTTTTGATGAGAATGAAGTCTGGGTCGTCAGTCGCGAGGGATTGGCAATCATGAAGATGCTCTCCGGCCGGGAGAAGGACATGGCAGATGATCTGCAAAACTTGGGCATTCTCCCCAGCGATGAAGAAGAACCCGAACAGCCATAAAGACACCGGACGCATAGTTTCCACTGACATGTCGGCTGCGGCAGTCAGTAGAAGGATGAGAAAGCTGGACGAACTGCGGGCGCTTGGTCAAAAGCTGAGCGTTGCCAAGATTCTGCCCGAAGCCTCTCAGGAATGATCTTGTTTCTACCTCTGAGTCTTAAAATTCATAATTGGCGAGTTGAATTTTATGGTAATTCAACTTTTATGGCGAGCCTTCGAGCTTGCTCATGCCTTTCCGTTCCCACCAGATTCTCACTTTCCTGCTTACCGGCTCTGCCGCGATAAGCTTGTGCTGGCCGATGGGCAGTGAAGCGGCGGCACCGAAAATGCGGTTGGAAATCGTGCCGATGTGGCAGAGACAACCTCTTGTCAGAGACGAGCCGAACGAACCGCAGGGTGCTCGCGTGAGTCGGCTGGATTATTTGCTCTCGAAGTTGGCTTTGAAACGCGCTGATGGCTCATGGCTGGAGTCGCGTGACTGGTTTGTGCATTTCAGTTTAGACAAAGGTAAGTCGGCGGCAGATGCCGATGGGCTGCCGTCTGAAAAGTTTACTGCGATCCGATTCGACGTGGGTGTGCCGACAGAGATCAATGCAGGAAATCCAGCCCAGTGGGCCGCTGATCATGCGCTGAATCCCGACGTGTGCGGTCTGCACTGGGGCTGGCAGGGTGGCTACATTTTCATGGCATTGGAAGGTCACTGGAAGACACCGAAGGGGGAGGTCGGTGGCTTCTCCTACCATCTGGCGAATGATCCGAACGTGACACATGTGGAAATGCCGATAGAATTTCAGGGCGGTGGGCCGATCACTTTCAAGCTCGCGCTGGATGTGTCTGCGGTGCTCAGCGGCGTGGATTTTGAAAAAGACGGCACCAGCACTCACAGTCGAGCTGGAGATCCTGTGGCGACGAAACTGCGGCTGAATTTAGAGAAGGCTTTTCGTCTGGTTGAGGTCACGCATGATCTGTATCAGACCGCGCAACCGACTGCACAGGCTCGGCAAGGGCAGGGGGCACATGCCTATCCGCTGGCCGTCACTGAACGGTTCCCAAAAGTAGAGCTGCCTGCTGATAATCCGCTCACGACCGAAGGCGTGGCTCTGGGTGAGAAACTGTTTCACGACACGCGCCTTTCGATCAACGACAGCCAATCCTGCGCGAGCTGCCATGCAGTGGCGAATGCGTTTAGTGATCCACAGCGCTTCAGCGCGGGTGCGGAGGGGCAGGTGGGAAAGCGCAACGCCATGGCGCTCTTCAATCTCGCCTGGGGTCAGGGCTTCTTTTGGGATGGCCGAGCAAAGACACTCCGCGAGCAGGCGCTGATGCCGATTCAAGACAAGCACGAGATGAATGAGACGCTGGAGCACGTGGTGGTGAAGCTCGGTAAAAATCGAGCATTGGGCACTGACTTCGCTAAAGCCTTTGGCACTCCGCAAATCAACCCTGAGTGCATCGCCAAAGCGTTGGAGCAGTATTTGCTCACGCTGATTTCACAGGATTCGCGCTTTGATCAGGCTGTGCGCAAGGTGGCGGAACTGACAGAGCAGGAAAAGCAAGGATTGCAGCTTTTTGTTACCGAGCATGATCCCAAGCGTGGCTTGTTTGGTGCGGACTGTTTTCACTGCCACGGCGGCACGCTTTTCACGGATCATCAGTTCCATGACAATGGACTCACTTCAGATGAACTCGGGCGCATGGTGGTGACGGGTAATCCAGCGGATCGGAGTAAGTTCAAAACACCCTCGTTGCGGAACATTGCTGTCACTGCGCCTTACATGCACGACGGGCGCTTTGCCACGTTGGAAGAGGTGGTGGAGCACTACAGCGGGCCGATCCAAAAGCGTGACACGCTGGACCCAAATCTGGCCAAGCACCCTGAGGCGGGCATTCAGCTCAGCCCTGCGGATAAACAGGCACTCATCGCCTTTCTCAAAACACTCACCGACCAGGCCTTCATCTCGAAAGGCCGCCCGAATCAACTCGCTAAAAAACCATGAAAAAGATCCTCGCACTCCTCCTCCTCCTGACTGCCGTAGTTCATGCAGCTCTAGATGATCATGGTCTCAATGATGGACTAGCCGCAGAGGCACAAGCTTTTGCTCCAGCCTTCATCGTCGCGACCGGGCCAGCACCAGTCGCCACACAGCGTAACGTGGTCGGGACCTGGGGTTCTGTGATCAACTGGACGCCGCACCTCCCTGTCACTGCGGCGACATTGCCAGACGGGCGGCTACTGACATTTTCGTCGAATCAGCGCACCACATTTCCTGTGGGTGCCGAGTTCACTTATGCGGCGGTTTGGGACCCCGCGACAGGTGCATTCACGGAACTGAATAACTCAAGGCATGACATGTTTTGTGGCGGGGCCGTGATGCTGCAGGACGGACGTGTGCTCGTGAATGGTGGTCGCAATACCACACGCCTGAGCAGCATCTTCGACTGGCGCACGAACCAGTGGTCAGCCATCGCAAACATGAATGATGGTCGCTGGTAC
>JBEBGU010000355.1:0-5046 GCA_040081325.1 Prosthecobacter sp. | reverse complement strand
AAGTTTTCCCACGCCAGTCTCAGCTTCAGCACCTCCTCTGTGTTCACGGGTTGAAAGTGCAGATGAGTCATGCGCTGACGCACGCTGGAAAACAACCACTCGACCCAGTCGAGCCCACGCGCCCAATCTTCTAATGCTTGTTCGGCAGACTCGTCTGCATCGGCCAACACAGTGAGTGAGCGCAGCTCTGGAGAAAATGAAGACGCGACTTTTCCTGCCACTGGGTGGCGCGGTTCGCTGTCATCCATTCGTTGCAAGAGGCGGATCATCTGTGAACTATGAAACGCCTCTCCGAATTCCGCGAACTCAAAAGTTTTCATGCCTAAAACTCCACCGCTTGACACGCCCCAACCCTATTACCAATGCGTGCGTTGTGGGAACTGCTGCCGATGGCCTGGTGATGTGAATGTGACAGATGATGAGGTCACTACGATTGCTGCTTTTTTGGGACGTGAGGAGCAGGAGTTCATCGAGACTAGTACTCGTCTAAATGCGAACCGCACCGGACTCTCGATCATCGACAAACCGAATGGTGAGTGCCTCTTTCTCGAAGGTCTTAACACCTGCCTGATCCAGTCCGTGAAGCCCGCTCAGTGTTCTGGTTTCCCAAACGTCTGGAACTTCACTGGCTGGCGGGACAAGTGTGAAGCGGTGGAACTTGCGCAGCCAATGGCAGGTAATTGATTTTGTATGCTATCCCGCTTTCACCAGCGCCACCAGGTTCTGAAACGATGCCTTCACATCACTACGCGATGGCTGACTCACCTGAAGAATGATTTGCGCCGAGGCGAGCATGAATGGCGCAGAGCTGTGGTTTTAGCTTTCAGATCTGCAATTTTAGCTTTCCTGTGAATGCATGTCTGAGTCCGCCGTCTCCTCCTCTTCTGCTATCACCACCTCCGGGCGCGTTGTGCGCGCAGCTTTGATCATCTTACCTTTAGGCACTATCGTGCTGGGTGCAGCTTCCTTTGGCATTTGGTGGTCTAAAAAGCAGGGGGTGGAAGATCGCAATTATGCGTATGCCTCGGCCCTGCGCAGGGAAATGACAGCGCCTGCTGTAGATCGGTATGTCAGCATTTTGAAGGAGGTGCTGAATCAGCCGGAGACGGAGCGCCTGCCTGCCGTAGCGAGTTTTTTGGAATCCTCCATGAGTCCTGAGAACATGGGCTATGAGCCGAGACGAGATCGCTTTTACTCCGGCAGTCTGGAGGTTTCAAATGTGGAGACTGAGCTGACTGGCGGCCAGAGACCACGAGAGGTGCGGCTGTTTTTGGTGCCGTATGGCGACAAAACTCGGATCGATGCGGAAGCTCATGCGCTGGCAGGCATGATGGCACTGGCACATGCGATGACGGGTGAGCGTGACGAGATCACGGTGCGTTTTGTGGCCATCCCCATAGGCGTAAACGACCAAAGCGGACACTCGGCACTGGAGCGGCTGGCAGGCGCGATTCAGGAGCGCGGGGAAAGACTCATGAGAGTCATGGTTCTGGGAGGCGCGAGTGAAACCGTGATTTCTGAAATCGGGCTGGCTTTCCGCTCAGCACAAACGGGGACGGTGGTGCAGAGTCTCCCCGAAACGCGTGACGTCGCCTCGACACTCGCGATGATGCGTGGCCTCAAGGGCCATAAACAACAGGCAAAGGTGGAGTGAATTTCATTTCATCGGTGGATTCTTTGGTGACAAAAAAGACGAGCCTGCTAGGCTCGGCCTCCTTTTCCGAAAAATACCGTCACCTTTTTGCCCCGTGAGACAAATATGCTGGTCACCAACTACCCGCCACGCACTCGATGCGCGTCGGTTGATTTGTGATTGCGTCCTTTCAGGCTGTCCTATTTTATTGTCCGATGACCGTCATGCGTAATACTCTCTGCGCCGCTTTGATTCTTGTTGCTGGGACAGAACTTGTCCTCGGCCAGGCCCCGCCACCCGCAGCTCCTGCCAAGCCCGCCGCACCAGCGACTCCTGGCGCAGCGCCCGCAGCTCCAGGTGCTGCCCCTGCCGCTCCCGCATTGGCTGGTGGCGCCCTGAGCATTCAGGCGGAGACCGAGGCATTGATGAATGCTGGTCTGGCTCTCTTTCAAGAAGCCAAATACACCGAAGCCTTAGCCAAGATCGCTGAGGCTGAGAAGAACCTGAATAACAAGCCCTTCCCTCAGATCCTCTTTGTGAAAGGTGCCTCCTACTTCAATCTGAACGACTACCCCAATGCCATCACGGCACTGGAGGCCTATCAGACGAATTTTGCCGACGGTGAGTACATCAATCCTGTGCGTCTTGCCCTGGGTCGTAGTTACATCAACAAGGGTGAGCCAGACAAAGGGATCGAGATTCTCAAAGCCGTGGTGAGTAGCGCACCAGCCATGAAAGCTGAGGCGGGTCTCTTTGTCGCTGAAGCTCTCAAAAAACAGGGTAAAAATGATGAAGCCCTCAGCGTGCTCAAGTCGCTCATCGCCGATGGCACCCGCAGTGCAGAAGGCATTCAGGCAGCGATGATGGCGGCAGACCTCCATGTGGCCAAAGGCGAGCTGGATGAAGCGGGTAAGCTGATGGAAAACATCAAAGGTTTTGCCAGCGGCGGGGCCAACGTGGCGCAGATGAACAACATCTCTCTGAAGCTCGGCGACCAGATGCTTGAGAAAAAAAGCTTCCGCGAGGCGCTGGGCGCTTACCAATTGGTGCGCAGGAAGGCTGAGATCAGTCGCCTACAGAAAGACGTGATCGCGAAGCTGGAGTTAAGCCTCAAAACTCCTGGAAAAGGCCCGATCAAAGGCACTCCCGAAGAGTTGGGAGAGAAACTGAAGACCAACAATGCTCTGCTTGAAGAGATCGAAAAGCGCTCTGATTACGATGCCTCGCTCTATTATCGCTTGGGCCGCTGCTATTATGAAATGGCCCGCCTCTGGGAGTCCATCTTGGCTTTTGATGTGATCGTAAAGGACTTCAAGGAATTCCCGCAGCGTGATCGTTGCATGTTTGGAATGATCATCGCCAATGCGCAGCTCAAGCGTGTTAAAGCAGCCAGGGAGCTATGCGAAAAGTACATCTCGGATTTCCCAGATGGCGCGGACTTGGGAACGGTATCTGAAATGTTCGGCATGTTAGCCTATGAAAATGGCAAATTGCAGGACGCGGCTGATGCTTTCAATAAGGCTGAGGGTTTCCCCAAAGCGGATAAAGAGAGACTGCGCTTTCTGCGTGGCAACGTTCTCTTTGAATTGCAGCGCTTCGACGATGCACGCACGACCTTTGAGTTGCTGGTCAATGAGTTCCCCCAATCCGCCTACAAAGATGATGCTTTGTATCGCGTAGCTCTGATCTACTTCTTCCAGAACGATTCGATCAATACATCGAAGGCGCTGAAGAACTACATGAAGGAGAACCCGAAGGGTCAGTACGTCGTCGATGCACGCTACCGCCTAGCTTTCATCAAATTCCAGGCTCGTGATATCGACGGCGCTATGACTGACCTTGAGGGTATTGTCAAAGATGCGCCGAATGATCCAAATGTGGGTCAAGTTTATGCCCTTCTCGGTGACGGCTTCAATCAAAAGGGGGACTATGATAAAGCTCTGGAGAACTTTGCCCTAGCCGTGGACAAGGCGAAATCCGACGACGTGCTCAGCTACACCATGGATCAAGCAACAGATCTGTATGCTTCTAAAAATCAATGGAAGCAGCTTGGTGACATGTGGGATAAATACCTTAAAACCCACAAGGACAATGAGCAGCAGGAACTCAAGGCAGTGCTCTGGATTTCCCGAGCTCGAGTGAAAGAAGGCAAGCCTGATGAAGCTAAAAAACTGCTCTCAGACGCGATCAAGCCCAAGATCCCAAATCCAGCCAACGAACAGGTCGAAGGACTCATTCAGCAACTCGTTACGCTCGTAGCACCGAAGCGCCGCGCCCGCCCTGCATCTGCGCCCGCCGCAGTCCCCACAGCCGATGGTGCCGCTACTCCTGTTGATCCAGCAGCCAAGCCTGCTGAGGCCGCACCAGCGACACCTACTCCGGCTCCTGTAGCCACATTTGAAGAAGTCGAAAAACAGCTCGAAGCCCTGCTCACTCCGCCAGAAGCGGCCATGAACGGCACCGCTCAGATGCGAATTCTGTTCGCCAAAGCTTGGCTTGCCAAGACGATGCGTGAGACGACCAAAGCTGAAAAGTTCTTCACCATCATCATTGAAGTGGCCAAACCTGACGATCTCAGCCCGATGCTGCTCGCCACCGTCGGTGACAATGCCCGCAAGAAGGGTGATCTCGATAAAGCTGCGGGCTGCTACAACCGCCTCAACGAATTCTTCAAAGACACCGAATATGCAGATGGGGCTTCGGTCGGTTTGGCTGAGATCGCTTTTGAGAAGGGTGAGAATGACAAGGCTCTCGAACTCTTTACCAAGGCCATTGAAGGTTACCAGGGCAGTTCACGCCTGCTTGATGCCACACTCGGCAAAGCCAAGACACTCTACAAGCTCAAGAAATACGACGAAGCCAAAAAGCTTTACGAAGACATCATCAACACCAAGGAGTGGCGTGGTGAGGCTCATGCCACAGCGCTCTTCATGCAGGGTGAAATGGAGTTTGACCAGAAAAAGTGGGGCACGGCCATTCCCTTCTACCAGCGCGTCTTCATCGCCTACCAGAAGTGGAAACCCATCATGGCTAAAGCCTATGTTCAGTGTGCCCGCGCCTTTGTTAAATTCGATCGCCCAGGTGAGCCGCCTGATCGTAAATACTCAGATCGTGAAGCAGCAAAAATCCTGCTCATTGAGATGACCAAGCGCCAAGATCTCCAGACCCTCCCAGAGATGAAAGAGGCCCAGCAGGAACTCAGCAAACTGTAATCCCTTTCCGCCCTATTCAACCAATGCCACGCATCGTTTTCATGCTTCTGACAGTCGTCGGCCTTCTGGCCGGTGAGGCACAGGGTCAGTTCATCATCCTCAAGGATGGTAGCCGCATTCCTCAATCGGAGTTCACGATTGAAGGCGGTAAAATCATCCGCACCATCGCTATTGGTGACAACAAAACAGCAACCACTCAAC
>JBEBGU010000354.1:0-5050 GCA_040081325.1 Prosthecobacter sp. | reverse complement strand
GGAGCGGTCCGTCGTTGAGCCATCGCCGACCTGGCCGTCGGTGTTGGAGCCCCAGCACGCGAGCGTTCCGTCGGCGCGAACCGCGCAGGACGTATGTCCGGTGGCGATCGTCGCCCCGCCGCCGCAGCTTCCCGCCGTGCAGGCGGTGACCGGGGATCTGAAAACCCTGCGGGACGTTTTCACGCGCGAGTTTGTGTACCTGACGGACCGCGCGTAAAGGCTGACGGCTCGTCCGTCAAAGCTAACGCACGGCGCGTGAAGGCTCACGGCTCGTCCGTGAAAGCTGACGCACGGCGCGTCATAGCTCACGGACGAAACTTGCGTACGACAACTTCACCCGTGAAACCGGTGTTCCCTCCTGGCAGGGCACCGAAGGCCGGGTGGCAGGAGCGATTTTCACCGGAACCACCTGCCAAGGCGGGAAGGGGGCCGCCTAGGCCAACAGGTCCGACGGGAGCGGATGGCCCGCTAGGTCCCGCTGGGGCGATTGGCCCGCCGGGAGAGGTGACGAATTCCAGCCTGGATGCCGCGATCAGCGGCACCAGCGCCAACAGCTATGCCGTGGCGACGCTGGAAATCGCGGTGAGTGATCCGCCGACTCAAGCGGAGGTGCAGCAGGTGCTAAGCAAGCTGAATGAACTGATCATGACGCTGAGACGCCCCACCGCCTCCGCCCACGAATCCTAGGCGAGTAGGCTACGCCATACTCGCGCTCCTTGGGGCGCTGTGGAGGTAGCCGCGCCCACCAGGGCTTGGTGAACCCGTAGTCGCCCGCACCAGCGGGTGTTGATCCCGGCTCTCAGAGGGCAACGCGCAGCAACTCCGCAAGCTGCACCGCCGCCTGCTTCCCCACTGCCACGACCTCGGCATGATCCAGCGTCTGCGGTTTCAAGCCAGCAGCCCAGTTCGTCAGCATCGAGATGCCCGCCACTTCCATGCCGAGCGCGCGGGCTTGAATCGCCTCCAGCACGGTGGACATGCCCACGGCATCTGCACCCAGCGTGCGCAGCATTCGGATCTCTGCGGGTGTCTCGTATTGTGGGCCAAGCAGAGCCGCATACACGCCCACATGCAGCGGCATTTGAAGCTGTGCTGCAGCTCGCACAAAACGCTCACGCAAAGCCAGCGAATACACCTCGCTCATGTCATGAAAATGCGGGCCGCCGAGCAGCGGTGTGGTGCCCTGGAGATTCAGGTGATCCGAGATCAGCATCAGTTCGCCGACAGCCATCGAGTCCTTGATGGCACCGGCGGCATTTGTCAGCACGACACGCCGCACACCGAGTCCATGCATGAATCGAATCCCCGCCGTGACTTCATGAGCGCTCAACCCCTCATACAAATGCCGCCGCCCCTGAGCGATCAACACGGGTTTGTCCGAGACACGGCATAAAACGAAACGCCCGGCATGGCCGGGAACCGTCGAAGCACTCAAACCCGGCACCTCGGCAAACGAAACCTCCGCCTCAATCCCAAACGCCTCTGCCACACTGCCGAGTCCAGAGCCGAGCACGATGGCAGTTTCAGGGCGGGCTTGTTCGATCAGGGTGAGGCTCATGTCTGATCTTCCAAAGCACTGCCTGAAGCGCAACCGCCGTTCAAACTCCGTCCTTGTATCCACGACGCTATTTTTTATAGTCCTCTCATGAAGCTGCTTCTGGAAAATTTGCCGCCCAGCCTGCATGACCAGCGCGAGACGTTGCGCTTGTGCCTTGAAGCCATGGACCGTGCTCTGCCATTGAAGCAGGTGATCCTCTTCGGCTCACACGCCCGTGGTGATGCCCGGCCAGACAGCGATGTGGACCTCTGCCTCGTCGCCGATGGCGCGGGCGAGCAGTCGCAGGCGGCTGGTGTCTGGCGTCGTGCCATGCGTCCCCTGCGCGGCAAACCATCATTCACATTGATCCCCATTTCTCCAGGGCGTCTGATTGAGAAGCAGGTCTGCTCAGATCATTTTTTTCATACCGTGTTAGAGGAGGGCAAACTGCTTGCTACGCAAAACTGACTCCAACAATCCTTCGGACTGGCTCTGGTTTGCTGAGTCTGAGGGAGTGGTGAAAGCGCGCGTTCAACCGCCAGCCTGAGTCAGCGTCCGCAACTGCTCATACAGTGCCTTCACCTCGGGCATCTCCAGACCCGCCGCAGCAGCCTGACGCACCGGCTCGCCCCAGATGGGTTCGATCTCGACTTCGCGTCCTTCTTCAAAGTCGATGAGCGAGGACGGTCGATACTTCGTCATGGTGCGCGTGCGCTCGATCATGTCATGGATCAGATCAAAGGGGACATCATGGCCGAGGCTGCGTGCGGTGGTGATGATCTCCGTCATCAGTTTCCGCACCTGAGTTTCAAGCGCTGGATCAGCGAGGATCGCGGCGGTGTCATTGCCACCGCTGGCGATGGACAGGCCGTTGAAGGGAATGTTCCAGACCAGCTTCTTCCAGCGCGCGGCAGCCAGACTCTCTTCCACCACACACTCGACCATGCTTTGCTGAAACATCGCTGCAATCATGCGAGTCCGATCCTGCGCTGGTCGCAAATGTTCACCGAGATTGATCCGGCCTTGAGCGATGTGATGGATGCAACCTGGCGCCGTGCGGTTGATGCAGACAAAACACAACCCGCCCAGCACACGCTCCACACCAAAATGCTGTGCGAGAAACTCCTCATTACCGAGGCCATTTTGCAGCGTGAGCAGCAGCGTCTTCTCATGCAGCAGCGGTGGAAGAAGCTCCAGCAGGTCGGCATTGGACGTGGCTTTTAGCGCGATGATGACGAGGTCGCACGGCCCGATTTCCACCGTGCTGCGGTGTGCCTGCACCTTGATGTGTGCATCACCCAGCGGGCTGGTGATGTGCAAACCGTCACGCATTACCGATTCATAGTCCGAGCGCATGAGGAAATGCACCTCGTGCCCGTGCTGCGCCAATCGTCCGCCATAGTAGCAGCCAACGGCACCTGAGCCGACGATGGCGATGCGCCCATGCATAGCATCTCAGGCAAGCAGCGGTCCGACGATGGGCTGCTTCAATACTTCAACAACAGTGCTGACCAAGGCTTCGGCAGAAACCACTGTCTGCTCACGGCTGACGAGATTCTTGATCTGTACCTCGGGATGCTCCGCTCCGAACACGATGGCGAAGCGTGCCTTTTGATTCTCAGCGGCCTGAAACTGCTTGCCCACTTTTTGAGCGGCCATGCTGTAGTCCACACGAACTCCAGCTCCACGCAGCGCCTGCACAGCCGCCAGTGCATGAGCGCGCTGCGGCTCATCAGCAATCACGACATAAGCATCCACGCCACATTGAGAATTGAGATAGGACGTGATGCCAAACTGAGCGCTGGGTGTTTTTGAAAGCAGGATGCCGAGCACGACATCACCCATCGCAAAACCAGCGGCTGGTATATCGACAGCACCATCACTCATCAGCGCGCACAACTTGTCATAGCGCCCACCGCCGGCCACTGCGCGCAGACCGTGCTTGAGATCGAAGACTTCAAAAACCGTGCCGGTGTAGTAGGCCAGTCCACGGACGATACCCGCGTCGATGCGTACATAGGACCAAAGTCCGCGCGCCGTAAGATCAGCGCGCAGCGCGGCAAAGGCCGGGTGATTTTCATCCGCCGCAGCCATGAAGGCGCGCACGTCTTCGAGAGAAAGACCGATGGCACTGAGCTTAGTCGCCGTTTCCTCCGGCTTCGCGCGCTCGATCTTGTCCACGATTTGCAGGAAGGTGCCAGTGTGCTCAGCGGGCACGTTTTTATCTTCGAGATACTGTGTCCAAATCTGCCGGTTGCTCAGACGAATGGCGAAGTCTCCCTCCTTGATGCCAAAGGCCAGCATCACGTCAATGGAGAGAGCGATGAGTTCAGCATCACTGCCAGCATTGGCATCACCGAGAATGTCGGCATTGAACTGGATGAACTCGCGTGTGCGACCTTCCTGCGGCTCCTCGTAGCGGAAGCAGGAGCCGAGCTGAAACCACTTCATCGGCTTCTTGAAATCACGCTGCCGAGCCGTGGCCATGCGCGCGAGCGATGGCGTCACCTCAGGGCGCAGCGAAACTTCACGGTCAGCCTTGTCGAGAAAGCAGAAAAGCTGGCTGGTGATCTCATCACCGCTTTTCTTGCGGTAGAGATCCGTGCTCTCAACGACAGGAGCCTCATACTCGACAAAGCCATAACGCCGGGCGACGGAACGCCAAGTTTCGAAGATATAATTTCGCAACGCGCACTCCTCGGGGAAGAAGTCGCGAAAGCCTTTGACGGTGCGGAAGGTTGCCATTTTTTTGTAAGCCCACACATGCCTGTCCGAGGCTCCAAGATCAAAGGAAAACTACCTTCAGATCACAGTCTCCAATTACAGAAAGCGTGACCGCCCGCCGCCGCAGCGCAGTCTTCTAGCCCAATATCTTTGGATCGGCCTATGTGTTACTATTCTCAGAGATGCTTATAAACCAAAAGCATTCCACTATTGTTCGGGCTGCGGATAATTTTCTGATTGAAGTCCAAAGTCCAGCGAGATGGGGCTTTGTTGAGAGCACGTTCGAGCAGTCGTTCATGTTCTTTGCGTTGATTTCCCGTGGTGGACAAATCCACAAAAACACGGCGGATTTTTAGTCGTTCCAGATGGTCTATAAGCTGTTCTTCGTTTTGAAAGGCTGGGGCGTACCCGCGCCCCATCCAGTCACTGGCTGCCAGTTCTTTGCTGCCTCTGTAAACGCGTAAAATAGAGGGACTTCGGGCTGTGCAATTGAACGCCGCTGCAGCAATGATAGCTCCTTCACCCCGTGGATCTGAAGCCACAAGCCAATTGGCAGCATCGGATTTTGATGTGGGAATGCCGGATTTACTTACGGCAGTTCCAAACCCTTGAACCTCTTTTTGTGGCCAAGAAGCGACGAGCCAATAACCGCCAAGCGTAATCGCAAAAAAGCCCACCCATCGAAACGCGAACAGCCTACTGCAGAGGAGGTCGCCACTAAACACGACAGCCATCAATAAAACTGGCATGGCCGGTAGCAGATAGCGTTCGGTGAGACCTGATGGGACG
>JBEBGU010000353.1:0-5054 GCA_040081325.1 Prosthecobacter sp. | reverse complement strand
TAAAGACAAGAAAGACGAGAAGGCTGACAAGAAATCCGAGACCGAGCACAGCATCACGCTCGGCGGCCAGAAGATCGACTACACCGCCACGGCTGGCACGCTGGCATTGAAAGACGCCGAGGGCAAAACCACCGCCGACATCTTCTACATCGCCTACACGAAAAAAGGCGTCGCCGATGCAGCCACTCGCCCGCTGACTTTCTCCTTCAATGGCGGCCCAGGCTCCTCCTCCGTCTGGATGCACATGGGCCTGCTAGGACCCAAGCGCGTGAAGCTGCGCGATGACGGTTTCGCCGTGCCGCCGCCCTATCAGCTTGTCGAAAATGAATCCTGCCTGCTTGATGAAACCGACCTCGTTTTCATCGACCCCGTGAGCACAGGCTTGAGCCGCGCGACCAAGCCTGAAGACGCCAAAAACTTCCATGGCCTGAACGAAGACGCCAAGAGCATCGGCGAATTCATCCGCCTTTACGTTACCAAACAATCACGCTGGCCTTCACCAAAATTTCTCATCGGCGAAAGCTACGGCACGACACGTGCCGCAGCTCTCAGTGGCGAACTGCTGGAATCACACCGCATGAATCTCAACGGCATCATGCTCGTCTCCACCGTGCTCAATTTCCAAACCATCTGGGGTGGCGATGGGAATGACCTGCCGCATGTGATGTTTCTGCCCAGTTTTGCCGCCACGGCCTGGTATCACAAGAAGCTGCCCGCTGATCTGCAAAAGAAAGCGCTCACTGAGGTGCTGGCCGAAGCGGAAATCTTTGCCACTGGCGACTACAACCGCGCCTTGCTACTCGGTGCCGCTCTGCCTGCCGCAGAGCGCGCTACAATGGTGAAGCAGATGGCGCGTCTCACCGGCCTGTCAGAAGCCTTTGTCGATGCTGCAAATCTGCGCGTCTCGCTCGGTCGTTTCAATGCCGAGCTGCTGCGTGACAGACGTCTCGTCGTGGGCCGCTTCGACAGCCGCTACACCAGCACCGTGCGTGATCCTCTCGGCAACAACGCCGAGCGTGACCCGAGTGCCGATGCCGTCTTCAGCGCCTTTGCCTCCACCTTCCATCATTACCTCCGCAACGATCTCAAGTTTGAAGACGACCGCCCTTACAACATCCTCGCCGGAGTCGGTAAATGGAACTGGAGCGCGGAAAATCACTTCGCCGATGTCTCCGAGACACTCGCCGAGAGCATGACCACGAATCCCTTCCTCAAAGTGCACGTCTCCAGTGGTTACTTCGACATGGCCACGCCCTACTTCGCCAGCCGCTACACGTTTAATCATCTCACCGTGCATCCCGATCTAACCAAGAACATCACCCACGACGACTACACTGCCGGCCACATGATGTATCTCAATCTGCCCGACCTGAAAAAGCAGAAGGCTGATCTGTCGAAGTTCATCCGCGCCGCGTCAGTACAGAAGTAGGAGCCATCACAAAAGCACCACCAGTGGCTGCATTCGCACGAGCCACGGAGAGTCGTGGGCACGTTAGAGTGGGGTCACGCTCTTCGTATCCTCACCATGCGCTCTCTCATCGTCCTTTCGGTCCTATCCGTCGCATCTGTCTTATCTGCCCAGCCAGTCACGCAGAAAGTCGATCTCCTTCAGGTCATCAAATCCGGTGCCGTCGAGCACCATGTGAATCCGAAAATGGATTTCCACGATGACCCAAAGGACATCTGGACCTTCGCCGCAGACGGCACCTTCAACATCAGCGGACGTGGCTACGGCTATGTCGCCACCAAGGAAAACTACCGCGACTACCACCTCGTCATCGAATTCAAATGGGGCGCAAAGACTTGGGGTGCTCGCGAAAAGAAGGCCAAAGACAACGGCATCCTCCTCCACGCCTATGGCCCGCACGGAGCCTACAGCGACACTTGGATGGCCAGCATCGAGGCGCAGATCATCGAGGGCGGCGTGGGCGACATCTTGGTGCTCTCGCCGAAACTCGCCGATGGCACCGAGCTCACGACTTCGCTCTCCGCTGAGTTCGCGCTCGATCGCGACAAGGAAAAAATCTGGAAAGCAGGCTCGCCACGCCAAACCGTGACCAAAGGCCGCATCAACTGGCGTGGCCGCGACGAAGACTGGAGTGACACAGTCGGCTTCCGTGGCCGCAATGACGTCGAAAGCCCCAGCGGCGAGTGGAACCGTCTCGAAGTCATCGCCAAGGGCGACACGCTGCAATACTTCGTCAATGGCGCGCTCATCAACGAAGCCTTCGATTGCAAACCCGCCGAAGGAAAAATCCTCCTCCAGACCGAAGGCGCAGAGATGATCGTGCGCCGCTACGAGCTGTATCCGCTCGGCGAGTTCAAAGAAAAGTGGAGCGCCATCCAGGCCAGCGGCGGCAGCGATGTCAGCGTGCGCGATGGCCAAACCGAAGCGCTTTCGCCGGAGGAATCCATGAAGCGCATCCAACTCGATGGCGACTATGAAGTGCAGCTCGTCGCCGCTGAGCCGCTCGTGCTCGATCCCGTCGAGGCCACGTGGGATGAGAAAGGCCGGATGTATGTCGCCGATATGCGCGACTACCCGCTCGGCCCGCCGAATCCCGGCGATCCCTGGCTTTCCCGCATTCAATTGCTCACCGATGAAGACGGCGATGGCCGCATGGACAAGGCCGTGACCTTTGCCGATCACATGGACAACGTGCAAGGCCTCCTCCCCTATAATGGCGGCCTCATCGCCACCACGCGCTCTCAGGTGCTTTTCCTCAAAGACACCAACGGCGATAACATCGCCGACGAGATCAAGCCTCTCATCCGTGGCTTCAATCCCAAGCATGCTCAGCTCCAGGTTTCCGCCCCACGTTGGGGTCCCGATGGCTGCGTCCATTTTAATAATGGCCTCGATGCCCGTGAGATCTACCCCGCCGACGCACCGAAGGATGTCGTCAACATCCCCGGCTCCAATTTCAAATGGGACCCGCGAACCGGCAAGATCACGCCCACCGGCGGCAAAGGCCAGTACGGCGGCGCGTTCGACGACTGGGGCCATCACTTCTATTGCTCGAACCGCAACCCGCTCATGTTCACCGTCATGCCCTACGAGGCCATGCTGCGCAATCCGAATGCTGGCATCACGCAGGTGCATGAGGACATCGCGACGCCCGGCGCGGAGACCCGTGTCTATCCGCTGCAAATCACCCACACCACCGCCGACGCCCACGCTGGAACGAACACCGCCTGCTCAGGCCTCGGCGTCTATCGCGGTCCGCTCATGCCCGAGCTGAAAAACAACGTCTTCGTCCCCGATCCAACAGGCCAGCTCGTCACCCGCTACAAAGTCGAGCCAAACGGCGCTTCATTGAAAGCCACCCGAGTCGGTGACCGCACCGAGTTCTTCCGCAGCAGCGACGAATGGTGCCGCCCCGTCAACTTCACTACCGGCCCCGACGGCGCCATCTACATCTGCGACATCTACCGCCGCTGGATCGACCACGCCCGCTTCTTCCCCGAGGAGTTCGTCAAAACCCACGACATGCGCCAAGGCGAAAACCACGGCCGCATCTGGCGTGTGGTGCCGAAGGGCAAAAGTGGTGCAACCGTCTCGGTTGCACGAACACGGGCAAGCGAGACGCTTGCCCCACCTTTCGCCGCCCCAACGAAAATCGAAGATATCGTCGCCTGGCTCGGTCATGAAAACGCCTGGCAGCGTGAGACGGCACAGAGATTGCTGAAAGAGATCAACGCCCCGAAAACGGAAGAGTTTTGGCTTGCTATTGAAAAGCTGAAGTGGACCCCTCGCCTAGCTTATGTCGCATTCTCTATGTGGATGGAAATTGTGGACGGCACTCAGCAGTCCATAGCCAGATTAGAAAAAGACAATCGGGCATTGACCCGGATGCAGGAAGTAATGAAGACCAGAATTAACCCATTCTTTAACACACCGGTCTTTAACACCTTAGTCCTAAAGTATCTCATTACGGACGACGGCCCTGCCTCTGTCGAAATTGCAGATCAAGAGAAAGACCCTGAAGCTGTGCTTTTTCAGGTCTTGAACGTTGCTTCATACCCACGCTCAGATTTTGACTCAATTATCAAGGCAGCTCTAAGCCATTACCCAGACGACCCTTGGATTCATCGGGCCGTTTTATCGGCTTCCCCACGAATGGAAGGCGCGATGTATGGAGCTACAATAAAGTGGTTTGTGGAGAGTCCAGCAGGTGAGAAATTTTCATCAAACAAATCGGCCTTTATTAAACAGCTTGGCGTTTGTTTGGCGGCACTGGCGGGTGATCATTCTTGGAGCGCTGATGATTTCCGAAAAGGAATTGAGACCTTGTATGCCCGCGAGAAAGACCTCCTCTGGTGGAAACCCGCCCTCCTCCAAGGTCTCGCCGAAGGCCTGCCCAAATCCGGCGGCAAGCTAGGCGTCAAATCCCTGCCCGAATTCATCGCTAAGCCGCCGAAGGGATTTGAAGCCGCCGCCAAGGAAATCGCCGGCCTGCAATCCAAGATCGACGACATCGTCGCGGACCCCAAAGCCCCGCTCGATCAGCGCCTCGCCGTGCTGCCGCTGCTGGCCTCACGGAAATGGACCGCCGTCGAGCCGGTGATGAAGAACCTGCTCACCAGCAACCAGCCCACCGAACTCACCACCGCCGCTGTCGCCTTGCTAAAGAAATTCGCCGCCACCAGCACTGCGCCGCTCATTTACGACCTGCTGCCCAAAGCCGGTCCCGCATTGAAACGCGACCTCGCCGCCATCCTCACCGCGAATGCCACCACCGCGCTCGCTCTCTTCAAGCGAATGGAGAAGGGCGAATTCCCGCCTGCTTGGGTCGATGTCGAAAAACGCTGGAGCTATCAACGCGGCAAAGGCGAGATGGCTGATCTAGCCAAGAAGCTCTTCGGCGAGGCCAACAGCAACCGTGCCGCCGTCGTCACCGCCTACCTCGACGCCGCCAAAAAGCCTGGCGACGCCAAACGCGGCCAGCAAGTCTTCTCCACCATCTGCATCGCCTGCCACAAGCATGGCACCATGGGTGTCGATGTCGGCCCGCCCCTCTCCGACGTCAAAGTGAAGCCCCCCGAAGGCCTCC
>JBEBGU010000352.1:0-5061 GCA_040081325.1 Prosthecobacter sp. | reverse complement strand
CTTTAAAACGCACGGCCCATGGCGCACGGCGAAACCGAGTGATGCGGAGGCACGCGGGGACTGGTGGCGGTTGGTCGGGGCTGCGCGGCTCAGCCAGCTCATGCGTGAGGCAGAGGCGGCGAGTCCGACGCTGGAGATCGCCCGCCAGCGGCTGGTCGAGGCGCGGGCTCAGGCGCGGGCGGACAGTGCTGGATTATTTCCTTTTGCTACGATGCGCAACAGCGTGCAGCGCGATCGCAGCACAGGCACCATGGCGTTTCAGTTCGCGGGTGGGCGCACGCGGAACACATTTCTGAACACGCTCGACTTCACTTATGAGCTGGATTTCTGGGGGCGCGTCCGCAACCTCAGCAAGGCTGGCAAAGCCCGCGCCGATGGTGCTGATGCTGATCTGCAAAACGCCCGGCTCGGACTGCTCAGTGAACTGGCGATGAACTACTACGCGCTGCGTGTGCAGGACGCCCAGCTCGCGCTTCTGAAGCGCACCGTCGCCGTGCGACAGCGTACGGTGGACATGGCGCGGAAACGTTTCACTCAGGGTGACATCGCCCAGATCGATGTGGCGCAGGCAGAAACAGATCTCGCGGAGACTCAGGCCGAGGCTATCGGCCTGGAGCGCCCACGCGCCGAGTTGGAGCACGCCATCGCCCTGCTTCTCGGGAAGATGCCCACTGACTTCTCGCTTCCTGCCGGACCGCTCGACGGCTCGCCCCCCTCCCTGCCTCGCAGCGTGCCGAGCACTTTGCTGGAGCGCCGTCCTGACATCGCCGCAGCGGAGCGTGAAATGGCCGCCCTGAATGCCGAGATCGGCGTGGCGCGTGCGGCCTATTTTCCCACCGTGACCATCGGTCTGCGCGGGGGCTCGCAGACGAGCTTCTATGATTTGATCGACAACGGCAGCAGCCGCATCTGGGGTCTCGGTCCTGCCGCAGTGGAATGGCCGCTGCTGCGCGGAGGTCGCGTGAAAGCGAACAGCGAGGCCTCCCGTGCCCGCTACGAACAAGGCGCGTCGGCTTATCGCCAGACCGTGCTCACCGCCATGCGCGACACGGAGGATTCACTCAGCGCTCTTGACGTCCTCCGCTGCCAGTCCGCTGCCCAGGACGTGACTGTGGCCTCTGCTACCAAGGCCCTTGAACTCGCCCAGAAGCGCTACGATTCCGGCCTCGTCGCCTACTACGAAGTGCTGGATGCCCAGCGCACTCTGCTCCGCTCTGAACGCGAGTCCACCAAGCTGAAAGGCGAGTTGTTCCTGGCAACTGTCCTGCTCGTGAAGGCCCTCGGCGGCGGGTGGTGAGTTATGCCTAGCTAGGTGAAGATCGCTGCTGAGTTCACTCAGATTGAGTCCAGTGCGATGACAGCGCCTCAATTGAAGAGCTTGAGAATAATCTTGAGTCAAGGTGGGCCTATGGATAGAATATCATGAGTAATTCAGGAAAAGGCAGCGAGGAACTTTCCACCAACACCCGTCATGAACTCATTGAGGCCTCAATCCGGCAGCCGCTCAGCCGCTCAGCCTGCGGCGGTTTAGGCGTCATCGCTGGATAGCTTGGCTTCAGATCATGGCTGTTATGCACTGGAGCACGACACTGCCTCAGCTCCAGGCGCGCTACATTCCAGATACGGTCTATCCTTCCACGCCCTGGAAAACGGCTCCAGTTTGGTTGGATGAAAACAACGTGCCTGCGCCTTAGTCTGGGCCGGACATGCGGCACGGTGACTTTGATCTGCTGCCAAATTGGTATGAAGCCTACATCGGCACTGATTCTTACAATCCTGATACAGATGGCGACAATATCACGGACAGAGATGAACTGATCACGACTTTTACCAATCCGCTGAACATCGACAGCAACGCCAATGGCTGGACGGATCACGAAGACTGGAGCGGCCAAAGCCTGCCCACCGCTGACCCGGATAATGATGGCCTTAGCAATCTGGACGAACTCAATGCGGGCACCAATGTCCGCAGCGCTGACTCCGACGATGATGGCCTAACAGACGGCATTGAATCAAACAGTGGCGGCACTTACAGCGCCCTGCTCGCCGACACCAATGGCGACGGCATCTCCGACTACAACGCCTACTACGGCATCACCACGCCAGAGCCGCCGCCGGTCACTCCCCCGCCAGACGCAGATGGTGATGGCCTAACCGACGATCAGGAAGCCAATCTCGGCACGCTCATTGAAGATAGCGACACGGACGATGATGGCCTCAATGATGGGCTTGAAGTCACCTGGGGCAGCTCACCCACTGATCCTGATAGTGACGATGATGGTGCCTCAGATGCCATCGAGCACAGCCTTTCCCTGAACCCAACCGATCCTGACAGCGATCATGATGGCCTGCTGGATGGCTTTGAGCTGAGCTATGCAAACATGAGCCTCTCACCCACGGATGTTGACAGTGATGATGACGGCATGGGCGACTACCAAGAAGTGCATGGCACGCGCCCACCACCACCTCCTCCTGATCGCGATGGCGACGGCCTAACCGATGATCAGGAGTCCACATACGGCACCAACGTGAACTTAGCTGATACCGATTCAGATGGTCTCAGTGACAGCCTCGAAGTGAGCTGGGGCAGCAGTCCGCTACTCGCAGACACGGACGGTGATGGCCTGCAAGATGGCACCGAGTACTTGATCGAAACTGATCCCACCGATGTCGATACAGACCTTGATAGCCTGTCAGATTCGAGTGAGGTGAACATCACCCATACCAGTCCAAAGCTCGACGACACGGATGCTGATGGCCTCAGCGATAGCTACGAGCTGACGATGCTAAATCCGCCCAGCAACCCGCTGGATGCGGACACCGATCATGATTTTCTCACCGATTTTGAAGAGGTCAGTTCCGCCAATGCCTTCTCAGGTTTCGGCGGCACGCTCAGCCCCACCAATGCCGACTCAGATGGTGACCAAGTACCCGACTGGCTAGAGGTCAGTGCCTACCTGGGAGATACCGACGGCGGCGGCATCCCGGACCGCATCGAGCAAATGTACGGCCTGAATCCGGTTAACATTAAAGACGACAGCGGCGACTTGGATGGTGACGGTTTTACCAATCGCCAAGAGTATGAGGCCGGTCACGCGCTCAATGCCGATTTTAACGACCTCTACGACTGGGATCTCGATGGCATGACGAATGTATGGGAGCTGGCGCACGGCCTGAATCCCAACGATCATCACGACGCCGCCGAAGATCCCGATGGTGACTGGCTGCTCAATCGTTTCGAGTTCAGCCAGGGCAAAGATCCCCATGAGGCCGACTCCAACCACGCTGGCACCACCCGCTACGGAGCACCGCTCGTGCGCCAAAACGACGGCACTGAGTGGGACGCCGACTGGGATCAAGACGGCGTGACCAATCTCAGCGAAATCATTGATACCAAAACGAACCCGCTGGACGGGTTGCCACCTTCTCCAGCATCAGGCAAGAAAAACACGGGGCATCAAGGTGCCAGCAACGCCACCGAACAGGCAAACAGCACACGCGGTTTGTGTTGGGAGGGCATTGGAGATAGCAGAGACGTTATACAACCTCTGGCTCTCCTAGCCGCAGACAAAGCCATGGAAACGATGCTGAACAGTACGCTTTCGGGTGCCGTCATGAATGCCGCAGGACATGACCTGACAATGGCGGCGCTCATGCTGCTGATCACCCTGGAGGGTGATGGCTGCTCCTGTGGCGGTGGTACTTGTAGCTGCTCCCAGAGCGGTGACTGTTCGAGTGTTTGCTTAGCACAGACCCAATGTACCTGTGGCGGAAATTTTTGCGGCTGCTCACAGACCGGGCAGTGCAGCGGCACCAGCGCATGTACCACACCACAACCATGCAATTGCGGCGGCGGTGACTGCACTTGCACCGAAGGTGGCGAATGCAGTTCTCCTTGCGCTGCCAATCCCTGTTCCTGCTCAGATAGCTGCGGCTGCGCCAGCTCGGGTGACTGTGATGGTTCCTGTGATCCTGATCCCACTTGCCAATGCCAAGGCAGCACCTGCTCTTGCGGCACCAGCATCACCTGCACGGAAATGTGTGAGCCAGATGACTCGTGTAGCTGTAGCGCCACCCAGTGGGGGACCTGCTCTTGCACCACAGAATGCGAAAGCAATGAATGCTACGCACCACCATGCGGCTGCAGTGGGGTTGAAGCCGGAACCTGCTCCTGTGCGACATCAGATGATTGCTCCGGCAGTTGCGGCTCGTGCCAGTGTGACTGCACCTCCTGCGGCGAAAACATCTGCGCCACTGACGAGTGCCAGATGTCAGAGTGCCGCTGTGACGTCTCTCTCAACCAAGGTGTTACATCAGATGCCATCTGCGATTGCATTATATCACAAGATTGCTCAAACGACTGCGCCCCTAGCTGCCAGTGCGGCTGCACCTCCTGCGGCGACAATATCTGTGCCACTGATGAGTGCCAGATGTCTGAGTGCCGCTGTGATGTCTATCTCAACCAAGGTGCCACCGACGCCATCTGCTCTTGCACTTCATCACAAGATTGTTCAAACGATTGTGATGACTACAGTTGCGTTTGCGGAGGGGAGGACTGTAACTGTTTTTATAATGGCGAGTGTGAAGATGTCTGTGATAACGATATCGAAACCTTAAAAGTAACCATTGAACCTTCGGGCACAGTGGAGACATTTGTGGGTATCGATGTCAGTTTCACTTGCACACCAACTGGTGGCAAAACTCCATACACTTACAGTTGGGATTTCGATGGCGGTAATCCAGGAACATCAACCAGCCAAAGTGAATCCGTCTCTTGGAGTTCAGCAGGTGAGCATGATGTGACCATTACTGTCACGGACGATGCTGGCGACACGGCGGAAGCAAGTGCCACGGTGAAGGTATATAAGGTCGAAACAGAAACTTATGAAGATCAACCAACGCCAAAAAGTCGCCTGAACATTGGGATCGGTGAAAAAGTTTTTCTGGAAGCCAAAGATCATCAGTATCCGTCATTCCCGGCACCGTGAGCTGAGGGTTGACGTTGGTGGTTGAGCTAGGCGGTCACCAGGGCTGACTCGGTTTTGGCTGGCTTCCGGGCGG
>JBEBGU010000351.1:0-5062 GCA_040081325.1 Prosthecobacter sp. | reverse complement strand
CGCAGTTCAGCATGAGCTGGCCGGGCAGGTGATTGAACTGCGTCGTGTGCATCGAGCGAATCAAAGCGATGTCATCGGCACACGTCGCGATGTGCGGCAGCAGATCGCTGATCTCCATTCCGCACTGGCCATGCTTTTTGAACACACGCTTCGTGCCCATCACGGTGGCTGATTCCTTTTGCAGGAAGGCGAACTTCGCATTGCCCACGATGGAGTCGGGCAGCGGCTGACCGTCGTATTTGTTAAGTAGCGGCTTCGGATCAAAGAGATCCATCTGCGACGGCCCGCCTTCGAGGAAGATGAAGATGCAGCGCTCCGCCTTCGGCGCGAAATGCGACACACGGGTCGAAAGAGGATTCGCGGGGATGCTTGCATCTTCTGCCAGCAGGCCGTCCTGCTTCAGCAACGAAGCCAAAGCCAGCGTCCCGAGACCGCATGAACTCGTCGCGAGGAAGTCGCGGCGGGTTTGGGTAAAATAATCTTGGGGGGACATGGCTATTGGCGGTTGATGAACTCATCCAGATTCATGAGCACGCGTGCGGTGGCAACGAGTGTAGCGGCTTCGAGTCTATCAGAGGTTGAGACGAACTTTTCGATGATGCCGAGGGCTTTGAGTGTCTCCTGGCCACCGGATTGAACGCGAACTCTTTGCTCGGAGTGGAAGACTTGGAGACGTGAAAGCTCCTCGGGGCGTGGTTGGCGGTTCAACACGAGATAGAAGATCTTTTGCAGCCGTTCTTTAGTCTGGCTTTCACGCATGACTCTCAAGGCCAGCGACTGCGCGGCTTCAACAAAAGCTCCGTCATTCATCATCGTGAGGGCCTGTAGCGGTGTGTTGCTGCGTTCACGGCGCACGCAAGCATCAGCAGCGTCAGGACCGTCGAAGGTAGTGAGCATTGGGTAGAGCACGCTGCGCAGTGTGATGATGTAAAGGCTGCGGCGGTAGCGCTCAGCACCGGGACTGGCCTGCCAGTTCGACGAGCGACCGACTTCAAACACATCCTCCGGCAACGGCGGGCGGAAGCTGGGGCCGCCTATGCTGCGCGTGAGCATGCCGCTGACGGCGAGCGCGGAGTCGCGCAGGATTTCGGCATCGAGGCGGATGCGATTCTGGCGAGACAGCAGGCGGTTCAATGGGTCGATGACGACAATGTCATCGCGATGCGCGGAGGATTGCTTGTAGGTGTCAGATGTGACGATGAGCTTGATAAGCTGCTTGCGGCTCCAGCTCTGGCGCATGAACTCGGAGGCGAGCCAATCGAGCAACTCGGGATGAGAGGGCGACTCGCCGCTCGTGCCAAAGTCGTCGGGTGTTCGCACGAGGCCGGTGCCAAAGAGCTTGCTCCAGACTTGATTCACCGCGACGCGGCTGGTGAGCGGATGATTGGGCGACACGAGCCATTTCGCGAGATCCAGGCGGTTCGGCTCGGGCTGCGCGGGCTTGTTCATCGCTGGCAGAGACGAGAGGCTCGCAGGCACGACATCAGCGCCGCGCCGGGTGTAGTCCCCGGCCATGTGGACGTAAGTCTGTCGGCGATCCTTGGTCACTTCAGCGAGCGCGGGAGCCTTGGTTGTGGGCTCGTCGCGATCCTCGGTGTTGTCGAAGAAAGCGTAGAAGCTGTAGTAATCGCGGATGGTGATGGGGTCGTATTTGTGCGTGTGGCACTGCGCACACCCGACGGTGAGGCCCATCCAGACGCGGCCCGTGGTGTTCACGCGATCGGCGAGATTTTGGAAACGCGCCTCTTCTTTGTCGAGACCCGCTTCCGTGTTGAGCGCGGCATTGCGATGGAAGCCAGTGGCGGCAACCTGCTTTCGAGTGGCGTTGGGCAGCAGGTCACCGGCGATTTGATCGATGGTGAATTGATCGAAAGGCTGGTCGCGGTTCATGGCGTCGATGACCCAGTCGCGATAACGGTAAGCATTCGGGCGCAGGCCATCGCCGAGGAAGCCGTTGCTGTCGGCGTAGCGCGCCATGTCCAGCCAGTGACGCGCCCAACGCTCGCCGAAGTTGGGCGAAGCCAAAAGCCTGTCCACGATGGCTGCATACTTGTCGTCGGACCAGCCGGATAGATCCGACAAGTCGGCTGGAGTTGGCGGCAGTCCGGTGAGGTCGAGAAAGACGCGTCGGATCAGCGTGATGGGATCAGCTTCGACAGCAGGCTTGAGATCATGTTTGTCGAGTTCGTGCTCGATGAAAGCATCGATGGGGTTCCTGCGTTTCGATGACGGCACGACTGGCCTCTTGATCGGCTCAAAGGCCCAGTGATTCGGATATTCGGCCCCTTCAGCAATCCAGCGGCGGAACAGATCACGCTCGGTTTTTGTGAGCTGCTTCGGAGAGGACGGTGGTGGCATCACATCATCGGGATCAGCTGTGGTGATGCGCTGCCAGAACTCGCTGTCATCCGGTTTGCCGGGCTTGATGGCTTCTTTGACCGCCTCAGCCCGCACATCGAGCCGTAGATTGGCCTCGCGTTTGTCTTCGTCAGGACCGTGGCAGGCGTAGCACTTCGCCGCGAGGATGGGACGGATGTCACGATTGAACTCGACCTTAGTGTTCGCAGGCGCGGCGATGCTGGCTCCAGAAAGGAGAACGGGCAGGGCTAGGAATGGCAGTCGGATGAACACGCGGGCAGGGCTGATTCAAACGGACAGAAGAGAGGCCTTCGTGCGCAGAACAGAAGGATGCATCACTTCATTTCCGACTCACGTAATCAGCCCCTTTACCACCTGGCTCTGCTCCACGCCAGTCAGGCGGAAGTCGAGGCCCTGAGAGCGGAAGGTGAAGCGCTCGTGGTCGATGCCGAGCTGATGCATGACGGTGGCGTGCAGGTCGCGAACGTGGACAGGATTTTCGGCCACGTTGTAACTGAAGTCGTCCGTCGCTCCGTAGGTCGTGCCGGATTTGATACCGCCACCGGCCATCCACATCGTGAAGCAGCGCGGATGATGATCGCGACCGGCTTCGGGGCTATCCCACTTGCCTTGGCCCGCGACTCCACGACCAAATTCGCCGCCCCAGATGACGAGCGTTTCATCCAACATGCCGCGTTGCTTCAAGTCTTTGATCAGCGCCGCACTCGGCTGATCGGTATCGCGACACCGAGCACTGCACCAGCTTGGCAAACGACTGTGATGATCCCAATCAGGATGGAAGAGCTGGATGAAACGCACGCCACGTTCTGCGAGTCGTCGCGCAAGAATGCAATTCGCTGCGTAACTACCCGCTCGACGCGAATCCGGCCCGTACATGTCGAAAACATGATCCGGCTCGTCGCCCAGGTCCGTGAGTTCCGGCACGCTGGCCTGCATGCGGTAGGCCATCTCGTATTGGCGGATGCGCGTCGTGATCTCGGGATCATGTGTCTGCTCAAAGCGCATCTGATTCAGTTCTGCCAACCCGTCGAGCATGCCACGGCGTAGATGACGCGGCAGGCCCTCGGGATCGCTGAGATATAAAACGGGATCCTTCGAGTTTCGCAGCTTCACGCCTTGATAGCGACTCGGCAGAAAGCCGCTGCCCCAGTAGTGATCGTAAAGCGGCTGATCGCTCGGGCGCTGCATCTTCGAGATGAGCACGAGGTAGTCCGGCAAGTTGCGATTCATGCTACCGAGTCCGTAGCTGATCCACGCGCCCATGCTCGGCCGACCGGGAAGCTGATGCCCCGTCAAAAACTGCGTCATGGCTGGCGCGTGATTGATTTGATCCGTCGTCATCGACTTGATGAAGCACAGGTCATCCGCCACCTCGCCGAGATGTGGCAGCCACTCGCTGATGGTCGCGCCGCTTTGTCCATGGCGTGAGAATTTCGTGATGCCAGGCAGGATGAGCTGCTTTTGGTTAGCCGTCATCGTCGTGAGTCGCTGGCCCTGACGCACGCTTTCCGGCAGCTCTTTGCCCGCCCATTGCATGAGTCCAGGCTTATGATCAAACAGCTCTAACTGCGAGGGTCCGCCCGATTGGGTGAGGAAGATCACGCGTTTAGCCTTCGCTGCAAAATGCGGCAACTGTGGCAGCCCGACCGACTCCTGCTGGCCCATCGCGTGCAGCGCCATCGCCCCCACGGAAACGCCCGTGCATTGGCCGAGGAAGTAGCGGCGTGTTGTTTGGAGAGAATGTTCACTCATGGGTCATGGCTTCATCGAGATTAAGCACTAAGCTGGCGACAAGCGTGTGCGCGGCGAGTTCGGGCGTGGATTTGAGCATTGCAGCATCGGCGGGATGATCGCGGTAGTGAGTCAGTGCGCGGTCGAGTTCGCGCTGGAGCACGGAAAGCTCGCGCGGCGTGGCTTGGCGAGTCAGGACGGCCTGATAGAGGAGTTGCAGGCGATCTTTGGGCACCGCGAGCATCTGCTTGGCGAGGGCCTGCGCGGCTTCCATCATGGTTTGGTCATTCAAGAGTGTGAGAGCTTGCAGGGGTGTATTCGTGCGGGTCATGCTGACTTCGCAAACTCGGCGCTGGGCGCTGTCGAAGAGGAAGGTGGGTGCGATGCTGCGTCGCCAAAAAGCATAGAGTGTGCGTCGATGCTGCGCGGCTCCTTGGCTGGGTTCATAGGTGAAGCGGCCCATGAAGATTTCTTCCCACACGCCTTCAGGCTGATGCGGGCGCACAGGCGGACCACCGAGCGCTGGATTGAGCAGACCTGCGGATTGCAATGCCGCATCACGTAGCATCCAGGCGGGTAAGCGGAAGCGTGGGCCGCGTGAAAGCCAAAGATTCAAAGGATCGGCCTGATCAGTCTGATCTGAAGCTTGCTGATACATCTCGCTGCTGACGATCAGCTTAATGAGATGCTTGATGTCCCAGCCATGCTCCATGAAATCGGTGGCGAGCCAGTCGAGCAATTCAGGATGTGTTGGGCGCTGACCTTGAAGGCCGAAGTCATCAGGTGTGCGCACGAGGCCTGCACCGAAGAACAGCTGCCAGAGGTTATTGACGAACACGCGAGCCGTGAGCGGATTGTCTTTTGATGTGAGCCACTTCGCGAGGCCCAAGCGATCACGTGTGAGGTCGGCAGGCCATGGGGCGATGGCTGCGGGCACGTCACGCTTCACCAC
>JBEBGU010000350.1:0-5094 GCA_040081325.1 Prosthecobacter sp. | reverse complement strand
GCAAAGCACCAGGGCGACAAGGTCTCCTGTTTCCTCGCCGGGGCGGTGCGGGCCGATGCCGCCTGTGATCAGCCCAGTGAAGAAAAC
This sequence comes from Prosthecobacter sp., assembly GCA_040081325.1. Lineage (GTDB taxonomy): Bacteria > Verrucomicrobiota > Verrucomicrobiia > Verrucomicrobiales > Verrucomicrobiaceae > Prosthecobacter. The sequence goes on along the minus strand of JBEBGU010000350.1, from coordinate 5,007 downwards.
GACCAACGCCACTCCTGCGAGACAATTCGCTGTTTTGGACAAGGGTGTGAATTTGGATGGCGGCTCGTCGGTCATGGCAAAGGAGAGTCACTTTTGCGGAGCCACCAACAGCACGATCTGCGTGGCGTAGTCCGGGCCGAAAAGCGGGTTGTGAAGGTTGAGCCGGACTTTCATGCCAGACCTCAAGGCGGCGGGTGATGAGTCGGGCGTATCATGCCAGAACCTTGCCAGCTTCCCGTAAATGAAGCGTCGGATGGAGCCGTCGTCGCGAGCAAAGGTGATCCAACGGGTGGCGTGATCCACGCTCTGGATGACGCCAGTCATCGTGGTGCCACGCGGGCGATGGGCGCTGGCGGTGCCTGGCACAGCCAGAAGGCAGCGGCGGCGATTAGCAGCAGCACTTTGAGCGGTGAGTTCATGGTCATGGCTGCCAAGCCAGCAGCACCGCTCTCACGGTGGAGCGGTGCTGTGGCGGGCGCTGGTGTGAGGGTTACTTCTTCTCCTCTTCACCGTGCGCACAGGTGCAGGCGTATTCCTTGTTTTTGCAGGTGGGGCACTGTGAAAGGTTCAGATTGAACTTCTCAGTGACCGACTTGGCATCCGGCGTGGCCTTGATCTGCACCACGGTGGGGAGGTCGTTGCCTTCGGGGATGGTCTTGTCGGAGACGAGTTTGTTGCCGTCCTTGGTGAAGGAGAGCTTCGTAGGGGCGGAGCGGTCGCCAAGGGTGACACTGATCGCCTGGTTGCCGGGAGGAACAACCTTGTTGTCATCGTCCACGAAGCGGATCTCCACTTTCTTGTCCTTGGTGACGAAGAACTCGACATGGGGTTCGACTTCTGTGATGAGCTTGCCGCCGGTGGGACCGGCTTTAGCGGCGTGGTCGTGTTTGTGGTCGTGCTTGTCCTTGTCTTTGTCAGCGGCGCTGACGGTGAAGGCCATCGCGAGGCCGAGCAGGGTGGTGGTAATGAATGCTTTCATGTTCGTTTGTGTTTTCTGTTTGGTTTGTTTTTCGTTTGCCGGTCTGGCGGAGGCTTGGAGGCAACCGCCGTGTCGGAAATTCATCAGAACTCGAAAACGAGTCCCGAAAGTAGCGTGAAGTCTTCTGCGCGCTCGGTGAGTCCCGCGCCCGCGCCCACGCGGAGCACGATGCCTTCAGTGGGTTCCCACCAGAGGTTGGCGAAGACCTGGTGCTTGCCGTTGTCCTGGAAATCGCCGATGGCTTCGACGCTGCCCCCAACTTCTTCGCTGAACTCATAACGCACACCTGTGGCGTAGCCCCAGCGGGCTTTCCCTTCGTAAACGGTGGTGAGCAGATTGAAGACAAGCCCCAGCTCCTCGGTCACGTTCGTTTCGACGATGAAACGCGACTCGAACTGATCACGCGCATCAAGCTGGTTGGCGGAGATGAACTCCTCGTCATCGCCACCGTTGACCGCGAACTTGTAGGCGGTGAACAGGCCGAAGCGCACGGGAGAGTTCTCCATGTCGGGCGTCAGGTCGAAAAGCAGACCGGGCGTGACGGTCTCCATCTCCCAGCCTCCTCCTTCATCGGCAAAACTGAAGTAGCCATCGAAGGCCACTCGCGGATGGAAGGGATGCACGATGCCGAGGGAGGCTTCGAACTCATCCTCCCCATCGTGCCGGTCCCACTTGAAGACGGGCAACAGCAGCGTGGCTCCACCGGGAGGTGTGCTGGAGGGGTCACAGAGGAAGAAGTCACGTCCGCAGGCGCTTGCGGTGTTGGCGGCGAGCGCGGTCAATGCGGCAATGATGAGTGTGGTGAGTTCCTTCATGGTGTCGTAGTCTTGCTCTGCAGATTCAGTGCGATGCGGGAGCATCATTCTCGATGGCCCTGGCGGCGGCTTTGCGTCCGAAGGTGTAAAACACGGTGGGCGTGACGCCGAGACCGAGCAGGGTGCTGGTGATGAGTCCGCCGACGATGACGACAGCGACGGGATGGAGGATTTCTTTGCCGGGCTGATCGGCAGCGAGCACGAGCGGGATGAGGCCAATGCCTGCGGCCAGCGCGGTCATCAGCACGGGGACGAGACGTTCCTTGGTGCCGCGAATGACCATTTTCTTCGTGAAGCCCTCGCCCTCGTGCTGCATGAGGTGCAGGTAGTGGCTGATGAGCATGATGCTGTTTCGAGCCGCGACACCGGCCACGGCGATGAAGCCCACCAGCGTGGCAATGCTGATGTTGTTCAGCTTGAAGTAGGTGAAGACCAGTCCGCCGACGAGTGCGAGCGGAATGTCGCAGAGCACCTGGAGGGCGAAGAAGGGCGTGCGGAAGTAGCCGTAGAGCAGGAAGGCGATGACGGCGAGAACGACGGCGGTGAACAGCGCGATGCGCTCGGTGGCTTCTTTCTGCGCCTGGAACTCGCCCTCGAAGGTGATGAAGTAGCCTTCAGGCATCTTTACTTTCGCGGTCACTTCATCCCTCATGCGGATGACGAGGTTGGTCACGTCCTGCACGGTGGGCTTGATGGCGAGGGCGAAGCGGCGCTGCGAGTTCTCGCGGAAGATGACGTTCGGCCCCTTGGCCTCGCGCACATCGGCGACGAGTGAAAGCGGGATGCGCTGGCCTTCACCGGCCTCGATGGGCAGCTCGGCAATTTTATCCGGCGAATCGCGCCACTCGACGGGCAGGCGGGTGACGAGATTCACGGCTCGCTGGCCTTCGCGCAGTTCGGCGACTTCTTTGCCGCCGATGAGGGCGGAGAGCTGATCGTTGAGCTTGCCGGGAGCGATGCCGTAGGCCTTTGCGCGGTCGCGGTCGGCCTCGATGCGGAGCTGCGGGATGGATGAGGTTTGGTCGAGTTTGCAATCCTCAAAGCCTGGGATGGTCTTGGCGATGGTCTGAATCTCAATGCCGATCTGGCGGAGCTTGTCGAGGTCGGGGCCGAAGACCTTGATGGCGACGGGTGCGGAGACGCCGCTCATCATGTGGCCGATGCGATCGGCCAGCGGGCCGCTGACGACGGCGAAGACGCCGGGCACGGTTTTGAGCCTTGCAGTGATGTCGGCAAGGATTTCTTTGCGATTGCGGCCATTGCCCTCATGCCCGTCCTCGGTCTCAGGTTCACGGAAATCCACGTCAAACTCGGCGGTGCTCACAGGGACGACGTGATCACCACGCTCGGCACGACCAAGACGACGGCCAACTTTGCGCACTTCGGGCACGGAGAGGATCTGCTGCTCGATAACGTCGGAGATTTTGTTCATCTCCTCCAGTGAGGTGCCAGGCGCGGCAGTGGCGGCGACGAGCGCAGTTTCCTCCTGGAACTTCGGCAGGAAGTCCTTGTTCATTTTCGGATACAGCGAGAATGCCGCTATGACGATCATGAGGACGATGCCGAGCATGACGAGCGGCTGGCTGAGGCCGAAACGCAGCAGGGTGTTTTCCAGCAGCCATTTCATGCCACGGGTGAGGAAGCCGTCCTTGTGCTCGTGGCCATGCTTGGGATCGAGCAGCATCGAGCACAGCACGGGAATGGCGGTGAGGGAAACGATGAAGGAGGCCATCATCGAAATGATGGTCGCGATGGCGATGGGAGCGAAAAGTTTGCCCTCGACACCGGTGAGTCCCAGCAGCGGCAGGAACACCAGGATGATGAGCACGGTGGCGTAGAGGATGGAGTTTCGCACCTCGCCGGACGCTCTGGCGATGACCGCCAAGCGCGCGTGTGGCTGAGCCAGTCCGGCGTTTTCGCGCAGTCGGCGGAAGACGTTTTCCACATCCACGATGGCGTCATCCACGACCATGCCGATGGCGACGGCGAGGCCGCCGAGGGTCATGCTGTTGACGCTGATGTCGAACCACTTGAAGACCAGCATGGTGATGCCAAAGGACAGCGGCATGGCCATCAGGGTGATGAACGTCGTGCGGAAGTTCAGCAGGAAGAGGAAAAGAATGATCGTGACCATGATGGCCCCGTCGCGGATGGCTTCGGTGAGGTTGCCGATGGCGTTATCAATGAAGTCTTTCTGCTGAAACAGCAGCGTGGTCTCAACGCCCTGCGGGAAGGTGGGCTTGAGTTCGTCCAGCGCGGTCTTGATTTGCTCGGTGAGCTTTCTGGTATCAAAGCCGGGAGCCTTGGTGATGGACATGATGACGCCGTAGGTGGCGGATTTTTCAGGTGCCACGCTCACTGTGGCATCTCCGCGCATGGGCTCGATGCCCCAGACGACTTCCGCCACGTCGCCGATGGAGATCGGGCGGTCGTTGATCTTCTTGATGACAGTGCGGGCGATGTCGTCCAGCTCCACCGTCATCGCGAGATTCCGCACCATGATTTCGGTGGGGCCGGTATTGATGAAGCCGCCCGTGGTGGTGTTCGCGGCCTCGGTGGCGGCTTCTTCCAGTTCATCAAAGGTGATGCCGTTGGCCTGCATCTTGAAGGGATCGGGCTGAATCTCGATGCGCTTCACGCCGCCGCCCATGTTGAGGATTTCGGCGATGCCGGAGACGCTTTGCAGACGGCGCTTCACCGTCCAATCCGCCAGCGAACGCACCTCACGCGGAGGCAGATAGCCAGCCTCGCCTTCCTTGATCGTTGAGCGCACGCCGACGAGCAAAATCTCGCCCATGAGGGATGCGACCGGTGTCATGAAGGGCTGCACGCCCTCCGGCAACTGCTCACGCACGCCTTGCAGGCGCTCCTGCACGAGCATACGCGCCTTGTAGATGTCCATGTCCCAGCCGAACTCGGCATAGACGAGGGACAGTGCCACGTCGGAGTTCGACCGCAGCCGCGTGAGTCCAGCCACGCCCATGAGTGCGCTTTCAATGGGCTGGGTGACACGCATCTCCACTTCCTCCGGCGCGAGGCCGGGAGATTCCGTCAAGATGATGACGGTGGGCTTGGTGAGGTCTGGGAGCACCTCCACGGGCAGCTCGGTGGCCGTCTTCAAGCCCATCACCATGAGGATGAGCGCGGTCCCGATGATGAGCGCCCGGCTGGCGAGCGCCCAATGGATCATTTTGTTGAGCATGGCTTATGCGG
>JBEBGU010000349.1:0-5099 GCA_040081325.1 Prosthecobacter sp. | reverse complement strand
TCTGGTGAATCTGCGTGACGGACAAAATCTCAATGGTCGTGTCGGCATTGCTTTAAGTGCCACGGCTTCAGCCACAGCAGGCACCATCAGCAAGGTGGAGTACTTTGTTGGCAATGTGAAGGTGGGAGAAGGCAGCGGAGTCAATTTCGACTTCCTTTGGACGCCACCTACCAGCGGTCCCTTTGAGATCGTGGCCAAGGCCTATGACAGCAACGGGCAGGAATCATACACCCGTACCATACCGATCATCGTCACTCACGTTGGCACCTACGTCTCACCCGTTCTAGGCAGCTACTTCGGCCTCGTGCGTGGCCAGACTTTTAATTTCAACAATGATGGTTATGTGACCATGACGACCACCACGACGGGCTCTTTCACGTTGAAGCTGCTCACGGGTGGCAAGACTTGGTCGTCGCCGGCAGCTAAGTTTGACGCTAACGGCAATGCCACCGTCACCATCTCACGCGGTGTAGGAGTTAAGCCACTGACCGTCGTGCTCGCCCACTCCACCACGCCGCCTGTAGATCAGATCCATGGCCGAGTGGCGGACGGACCTTTTGCCAATGGCAAGTTCAGCACCCACACCTTCCAAACCGAGTTCACCGTGGATCGTGTCGTTTGGAGTGCCACCAAGAAGCCCGCCACCATGGCTGGGCCTTACACGATACTGCTGCCTGCGGATGACAACGCCGTGGCTCAAGGCGCACCACGCGGCACAGGTTTCGCCACAGCGACAGTGACCACGGCTGGGGCAGTGACATTGATCGGCGGCAGTCTGCCTGATGGAACAACCGTCACTCAGTCCAGCTTTGTCTCGAAAGACGGTCTATGGCCCGTCTATGCCCCCCTCTATGCAACCAAAGGCGTGCTGATGGGCCAGATGAATTTCACGAGTCTAGCTGGCATCAGTGATGTGGACGGACCGCTCACCTGGATGCGACCTGCCGATGCCAAGTCGCTCATTTATAAACCTGGCTTCACCACTGAACTCGACGGTGTGGGCAGCAAGTTTGTCAAAGCCGTCACCTACCGCCGCCTCATCCCGCTGCAAAACGTCGGCGGCAATGCCATGATTCATTTGGAAGAAGGCGGACTCACATCACCAATGGCCCGACTTGCCACAGTCAATTCCGCCAACCTCGCCAATGTTCCTTTGCAGGATGCAGATCGCAGCACCCTGACCATCGCGGGCGCGACGGGCCTAGTTACAGGCAACTTTTACCATCCCGTGACACAAAAGCTCACAGCCTATAAAGGCGCTGTCTTGCAGACGCAGAAGCTCATGGGTGGCTACTTCCTTGAGGGCACGCATGGTGGCAAAATGAGCCTCGGTGCCAATGCTGCCTATCCGCCTGCGCTCAGCGACGCCAACGCCATTGGCGTCGCCCCATTGCCGACCGTCACCATCAGCGCTCCGACGGCCAACGCCATCATCACCAAGTTTGTTGCCGGAGCCGTCGTCGTCACAGGTAAAGCGGTGGATAAACAAGGCATCGCCAGCGTGCAAATCCAGGTTTTACATAACGGCGTGCTCAGCACTCCAACACCCGCCACAGTCGGCATCGTCGTCCCAGCAACCGGCACTACGAACTGGACCTACAACATCCCCATTGGAGTCGGAGAAGGCGGTCATTACACCATCATGGCCAAATCCGTGGACACCCTCGGCCAGCAATCTGAAGTCCTCAGTGTTCCCTTCCTCGTTCCGCTCAAAAGCGCGCTCACCGTCGCCGTGAACGACGCAGCTAAAGGCAAAGTCTCCACAGGCTTCCTCGGCAGCACTCAGCGTGATGTCGGCAAAACCCTCAGCGTCACCGCCACACCCGTGGCCAAGAAGAAGTTCCTCGGCTGGACCGGCAGCGTCGTTTCATCAGCCCCGACCATCACCGTACTCATGAAAGTCGGCACGACACTCACGGCCAACTTTGGAGACTGAGAGATCTGCCGCTTGGCCCGATTGCGATTCTGAAAAATCCCATTACTCTTCTGCATGACAGCCACCCTAGCCGAGCAACGCCATATCATTCTGCCGCCGGAGATCGAAGAAAAAACGTCGCTAGCGGTGGGACAGCATTACCACGTTTTGGTCTCGAATCGTGGCGACATCATGTTGCGCCCCAAGCGGGAGCATCAGATGTCATTGGTGGAACATTTGCGGGGGATGAAGGGGCTTGAGCTTAATCGTCGTCGTGACCCAATTCCCGAGCCCATCGAGTTGTGAAGTTCTTGCCCGATACTAACGTGCTTTCCGAGATGATGAAGCCCGCACCCGACCCAAAGGTGGAGGAGTGGCTCGACCGGAACGAAGACGACTGCGGCTTGAGCGTGTTGGTGATCGCGGAGATAGCCGATGGTATTGGGGCGCTGCCCCGAGGGAAACGGAAGGCAGAACTAGCCCGCAAGCTGGATTTCTTGCGGCAGGATTTCGTAGAGCAAACGCTCGATTTTGATGAAGCCTGTGCCTGGGAGTGGGCAAGTTATTGTAATGAAGCGCGAGCTGCGGGCTTTGAGCCCCCGGTGCTTGACAGCATGCTGGCCGCGTCGGCAAGGGCTTGGGGGCTGAAGATCGTCACTCGTAACGAAGCCGACTTTCCTGTTATGAATGTGATCAATCCATTTCAACCATGAAGCTATTGAAGGCAGCAAAAGCAGATCGTGCACATGGCTTGGCTCATCAGCGTCAAACCAGCGTCTTATTAGCGGTTCGTTGTTTGGCTCTTTGCCTGTGCCTCCCCATTTGCTCAATTAACGCAGGCATCGTCGAAGATTGGAACGAAGCCTTCCTCAATGCCGTGCGCAAAGAGACACCGCCGCCTTGCCTCGTCTCGCGCAACCTGCCCATCTTTCACCTCACGATTCACCGTGCAGTGAAGGCAGCCGCGCAGGCAAAACTCGACGTTCAATCGCAGACCCAGGCCGCGCATCTGGCCGCACGCGCTAGCTTCCTCTCGTTCTTCCCCTCGCAGTCAAAGTTTGCCGAGACTCTCGATGCCAAGGTCAAGCTCGGAGAAGTCCCCGACAACGTCAGGACACTCGTCAACGACGCCGTGCAGCGCACGCTCAAGGAGCGGGAGAATGACGGCTCCAGCACCACCATTCATTATGTGCCGAGTGAGAAGCCCGGCCAATGGCGGCGCACACCGCCCAACTTTCGCCCGCCTGAGTTTCCGCACTGGGGATTGGTGAAGCCCTTCATTCTCGAAGAAGTTCAAAGCTTCCGCACACAGCCACCACCTGCACTTGGTAGCGCCCGCTATGCCGAAGAAGTGAACCATCTCAAAGCCATCGGCGGTAAAGTCAGCACCCTCCGCACTGCCGAACAAACATTGATCGCAAAATTCTGGGCCGACTTCAGCTACACCAGCTCCCCGCCCGGCCACTGGAACGAAATCACCCGAGAGATCTGCCGACAGCGCAAACTCCCGCTCGCCGAGACAGCGCAGCTTTTCGCCCTGCTCAATGTCACCCTCGCCGACACCTGCATCACCATTTGGGACACCAAGTATCACTACAATTACTGGCGACCCGTCACCGCCATCCAGCGCGCCGATGAAGACGGCAACGACGCCACCACTGCCGACAAAACCTGGGAGCCACTCCTGCGCACCCCGCCGCATCCCGAATACGTCTCCGGCCACTCCGGCATCAGCGGAGCCGCCGCCGTCATCCTAGAGCACCACTTCGGCACAAAGGACATTAGCTTTGAAGCCAGCAGCGACGATGTGAAGGACATCAAGCGCCGCTTCACCTCCTTTCAAACCTGTGCTCAAGAGATCGCCATGAGCCGCATCTACGGCGGCATCCACTACCTAGCCGCCGGCAGTGAAGGCCTGAATCTAGGCCGCAAAGTCGCCGAATACGCGATCCGTCATTTCAGCGAGTGATGTAGCCGTGCCAAAGTGGTCCGCACACTCCGTGTGCGGATTCTGAATTCCCAAACACCGCTCAGAGGATTCGCTTCGCGGCTTCGCAGGTGCGGACCACTACCCAGAACGTGGCTACCCAATTCACCCTAATCCATTCAATCCAACATAAATTTCTTGCCACCCGGCCTGAAATTCGCTTTAACTAGAGCTTAAGAATTTGGTAACCCAGTTGCTCGACGTTGTGCTGACTCCCATTCCATCTTTCAAGACCAAGACCCGAGTCGTTCACGCTGCTCGCGTTTGGTTCATGGTCCTCAGCCTCATCCCCTGGCTCGCCCAAGCCACGCCGACGAAACTCGGTGATCTCGATGACGACGGTGTCTTCACGGCCAATGACCTCGCCAAGCTGGTGGGGCACAGCGCGGGGACTCTGCCGCTGCCAGCCAACCTGGAACCCTTTGCCGATCTGACTCAGGATGGTTTCGTCAACGACGCCGACCATGCCGCACTGGTCAGCCTCATCCTGGAAAGCAGCACGCCGCAGAATTTGCCACTCGCCTCCGTACGCGAGGTCAGCCCCGCCACAGGTGAGGGTGATGTGGCAGTGACACGCGAGACAGTGGTGCATTTCTCCATGCCTCTGGCCTTGAGTGCCGCGCTGGATACGACCCAGTTCTATGCACAGTTCGGCGCACGCAAGATGCTCTCCCGTGTGGAGATTTCCTCCGACCGCAAAAAGGTCACTCTGTTTTACCTGGAGCCACTGCCTTCCAATGCACGCGTTCAGGTCACGCTCGCACCGACGGCCTTGAATGACCTTGTCGGCAGGCCGGTGGACTTGGATGGCGATGGCACCGCAGGCGGCACCTACACGACCAGCTTTGACACACTGAGCATCACTCCCGTCGCAGGCACTGCCATCAGCGGGCGTGTCTTCGCCAGTGAGCCCGGACAGGGAGCAGGAGGTGCCACGGTGGATGTGCCGCTAGCTGGCGTGACCATCACCGTCGATGGAGCCGAGGAAACCCTGCGCTGCGAGACTGATGCCCAAGGCAACTTCAGCTTGAGCCCCTGCCCAGCAGGCAGCTTCTTCGTCCATGTCGATGGCCGCACCAGCCCGCAGAGTAGCTACCCGAATGGCAACTACTACCCCAGCGTCGGCAAGCGCTGGGAGGCGCTCGCAGGCCGCACCGACAATCTCTCCGGCAACCCCGAGGACACCAGTCGCGGCAC
>JBEBGU010000348.1:0-5107 GCA_040081325.1 Prosthecobacter sp. | reverse complement strand
CAAACGCTCGCTTCTGTCCGTCCTCGGCGTGAAGCATGTCATTGATTCGCGTCGCGCTGACTTTGCGGAAGCCGTGATGGAACTCACCGATGGCAAAGGCGTGGATGTGGTGTTGAACGCACTCGCCGCCGAAGCCATCCCGATGGGCCTCTCCTGCCTCGCGCAGTTCGGTCGCTTCATCGAGATCGGCAAACGCGACATCTACCAAAACAGCCGCATCCCGCTCTGGCCCTTGCGGAAGAATGCCTCGTTTCACGTCGTCGCGATGGACGCGATCTTCAGTGGCGATGAAAAGCGCACACGCCAGATCTTGGAAACCATCGCTGAGTTGATCGAGCAAAAGGCGCTGCAACCACTGCCCTTCCGCTCGTTTCCAGCCTGCCGCATCGACTCTGCTTTCCGCCTGATGGCGCAGGGCAAACATACCGGCAAAGTCATTGTGTCCTTCCCCGAGCCATTTGTGGCTAGGCGCGGCGAACCGCTGGTCCCCGCCTTTGAAGTGAACGCGGACGGCGCTTATCTGATCACCGGAGCCTTTGGTGGCTTTGGCAAAGTCATGGCTGAATGGCTGGCTGACTGTGGTGTCAAACACCTCGTGCTCACCAGCCGCAGTGGGGCTTCCACACCCGCAGCCACAGCCTTCGTGACCAAGTTGCGTGCTCGTGACGTCAATGTGCAGGTCATCAAGGCCGATGCTGGCTCGGCGATTGATGTAAAGCGTGTGCTTGGAGATATTACATCACTCGGGCATCCATTGAAAGGCGTGTTTCATCTCGCGATGGTCATCGATGATGCCCCCATGGCATCGCTCACTCGGGAGCGCATGATGAAAGTCATCGCTCCAAAAGCGAACGGAGCTTGGCTGCTACATAAAGGCACGCTGGGCATGGACTTGGACTGCTTCGTGATGTTCTCATCCCTGGCGAGTGTCTTTGGTAATTCCGCCCAGGCCAACTACGCCGCCGCGAATGCCTTCCTCGATGCACTCGCTCATCATCGTCAGGCCATTGGGCTGCCAGCACTTGCGATCAACTGGGGCGCGCTCGGCGGCGAAGGCTATGTGGCCCGCAATGAACGCGTGGCCGAATATCTGGCCCTTCACGGCACCACGCCGCTATCACCCGTCGAAGTCGTCACATTGGTGGAGTCCTTCCTAAATGCCGGAGCCACGCAAGCACTAGCGATGCGTGTGGACTGGTCGAAGTGGCGTCAATCCTACCGTGGCGGCCAGGAAAGCCCGTTACTGGAGCGCATCTACGCCGCCGGTGTCGATGCACCGGAAACAAGCGGTGCCAAAAGCGATTGGCGGCTCAAGATCGAGTCCGCCGCGCCTGCGGATCGCACCGAAGTCATCGGCCAGGCCGTGCGCGATGTTGTGGGTTCTGTCTTGCGCGTGAAACCCGAAGGTCTGCGCTTTGACCAACCCCTCACCGACCTCGGCCTCGATTCGCTGATGGCCGTCGAGATCGAAAACTCCATCGAGAGCTCCATCGGCGTAGCCTTGCCGCCCGCCAGTCTGATGAAGGCCCGCACCATCGGCCAGATTGCGACTCTGATCGTCGAGCACATGGGCGCGGCCCCGTCGAAAACAGTCCTGATCATCGCTGAACCAGCCGCGGCTGAAGACGTGGACTTGGATTCGATTTCTGATGATGATTTGGATCAGTTGCTTGGCTCCACGACCACGGATCGCCCCATTCACATTGAGGCAGAATTGCTGGAGGTGCGCGTTTGAGCGAGATGGTCATTGAGGACAAGCGCACGCGGCTGAAGCGCTGGCTGGACAGCGGCAAAGCCTCGCTGCATCCGCTGACGTTTCCGCAGCGTGAGCTGTGGGAGGCTTCACCAGTTCCTGTGGAGGATCAGACGAACACGATCTGCTGCCTCATCGAGATCAAAGGCGCGATCACCGCACAGGACTGCACGGCAGCGATGCAGCGTGTGGTGAATCGGCATGAGGTGTTGCGGCTATCGTTCCTGCCGAGCAAAGGCCAGGCGGTGCAGATGATCCAGGCGCAGAGCGAGCCGGTGATGCGGTTTCGTGATCTGGCATCGTCGTCATCGAGTTCTGAGGCTGTAGATGCAGCGGCGCGTGAAACTTTCGATGCGCCCTTCGATCTGGTGCAGGGCCCGTTATATCGTGTGGAGGTGCTGCGACGGTCGCCGACGGATCATGTGCTCGTCGTGGCGATCCATCATGCGATCGCAGATGGCTGGTCGCTCGGCGTGCTGGTGCAGGATTTGTACGCGGCTTATGCGCAGGTGCTGTTAGGCGCGAGCGGCGGACTGCCACCTGTGCCTCAATCCTACATGGCCTGGGGGGCTGCCGAGCGCGCTATGTGGCAGCCGGAGTTGCTGGAGAAACGAGCGACGTTTTGGAAAACGTGTCTTGATGGCTCCACAAGGCTTTGGGATGATCGCGCGGATGCGCTGGATGAGTCGGATCATTTGCAGCGGCGCATTGCTGGAGTTTCCGCCGAACTGGGCCTCGCGGTGCGTGAATTGGCACGGCGCACCAGCGCCACGCTGTTCAGCACCTTGCTCGCAGCCTTTCAGATCACCCTCTCGCGATGGACAGGCGTGGCTGACATCGTAGTGGGCACGCCGGTGGCGAATCGCGCACGACAGGAGGTGCGGGAGACGATGGGCTACTTCTCCAGCATCGTGCCGCTGCGCGGACAGGTGGATGAAAGCCGCACCTTTTCCGAAAGCCTCCGGGCCGTACATCAATCGACGATGGATTGCTTTGCCAATGCCATGCCGTTTGCCGAACTCGTGAGCGCGCTCGATCCGCCGCGAATGCCAGGCCGCAATCCCATCTATGAAGTGCGGTTTGCACTGCAAAATCAGCCCGTGCCAGACCTCGCGGTCGCTGGATTCTCGGTTCAGCTCAAGATCCGCGCCACGGGCACACCGCGCTTTGATCTCGCCTGTGAAATCACGGAGGAAGGCGATGGCCTGGAAGTCGTCTGGTTGTTCCGCTGGACTCGTTTTTCGCAATCGGAGATCGAGGAGCTGCATCGCCTCTTTCTCACGGTACTCACCGCTGTCTGCGCTTCACCAGACAGCCGTCTTTCTATCTGACCTCCCATGAACTCCACGGCAACACCAGACAATGTGATCGATCTGCCCGGAAGGCATTCCGTGGACAGCACCGCCTTCCAGTTGCTCGTGATCGTGCTCGCTTTGACGGAGCTGGGGATAGGCGCGGCGGTGATGCGCGGTTGGTTCTGGCTTGTGGTGCCGCTGGCGCTGGTGGCGAGTCATTTTATGCATGGCGTGCTGGTTGGGTTTCATGAGGCGTCGCACGGTTTGCTGCGGCGAAACCGGCGCTTCAATGAATTCGATGGCGTGCTCACCGGCCTGTTCAGCTTCACGAGTTTCAGCCTGTATCGCGCGGCGCATCAGACGCACCACGCCTTTCTCGCCACGGAGCGCGATGAGGAGTTGTGGCCGTTTGTCGATACGACCAAGCCGCGCTGGGCAAGGCGACTCGCGGCTTTTCTCGAACTCAATGTGGGCTTGCTGTTCACGCCGTTTCTGTTTTTGCGGACGTTTTTCCGCAAGGGTTCACCTATTCGTAATCGCAAAGTGCGGAGGCGCATCTGGGCGGAGATCATCATGATCGTCGTCGTGTGGAGCAGCGTGCTGTGGGCCGTGACGCACTGGCAGGTGTGGACGTATTTTTTGTGGATGTATGTCGTGCCCGGTGTGCTGGCAGCGAACATGCAGAGCTGGCGCAAATACATCGAGCACGTCGGCCTGACAGGCGGCACGGTAAATGGCTCCACGCGCAACATTGTGTCGCAGACGCGGATCGGGCGCTTCCTTGCCTACACGCTGCTGCATGAGCCCTACCACGGCGTGCATCACCTGCACTCAGGCATCCCTCATGATGCGCTGCCGCATTTTTTGCCCGAGCTTGATCCCACACGACCCGATGAGCAGCCGCTGTATCCGAGCTACTGGAGTGCGGTGAAACATTTGATCCGCAACCTCGCTGATCCGCGTGTGGGTGCGCAGTGGAATGAAACAAAGCCATCCTAATTCATGAACTCGAACCCTTGTGTCTATGAAGCGGTGGCGCTGAAGAAGGACTACGACGACGGCCAGGTGCAGGCATTGCGCGGTGTCGATTTCCGCATCGAGCAGGGGGAGTTCGTCGCCATCATAGGCTCCAGCGGTTGTGGTAAAACCACGCTGCTGCAGATGCTCGGCGCGCTCGATAAACCAAGCACGGGAAGCCTGCACTATCGTGGCAACTCGCTTCCTGATCTGGCAGATCCGTCAGTCTATCGTGCGCGTGAGATTGGATTCATTTTTCAGTCGTTTCATCTGCTACCGACCTTCACCGCGCTGGAGAACATCCAGATCCCGATGCTCGAGAGCGACCTGCCTGCCTCTGAGCGTCGCGGACGAGCACTCACGCTGCTGAAGTCGGTGGGGCTTGAGCATCGCGCGGATCATTTCCCCTCCAAGCTCTCCGGTGGTGAGCGACAGCGTGTCGCCATCGCCCGCAGTCTGGCGAATGGGCCATCCGTGCTGCTGGCGGACGAACCCACGGGCAATCTCGACAGTGAAAATGCGCGGATCATTCTCGATCTCCTGGTGCGACTGCATGAAGAGCAAAAGATGACGCTCGTGCTCGTCACGCATGACATGATCATCGCCCGCAAAGCCGCGCGCAATTTGCAGATGCTCGATGGACGCATCGTCTTCGACGGCACGCCCAATCCAACACCATGACTTTCTTCTCCATCGTCGTTCGCGGCCTCACGCGACGCCCCGTCCGCACCGGTCTTACTTTGGTGGGCATCTCCATTGGCATCGCTGCTGTGGTGGCGCTGGTCGGCATCTCGCGTGGCTTTGAAAAGAGCTGGGAGACAGGGTTGAAGGCGCGTGGGACCGACATCGTCGTCAGCAAGATGGGCAGCTCGCTGGCACCGAAACCGTTCAGTAATGAGGTGGCCGCTTCGATCGTAAAGCTGCCGAATGTCGCTGCTATCAGTTCGCAGTTTGTGGAGCTACTGAGCATCGAAAGCTCGCAGATGATGATGCTCTCTGGTCGCCAGTGGGATGGCTATGCGTGGAAAAACCTCAAGCTGAT
>JBEBGU010000347.1:0-5116 GCA_040081325.1 Prosthecobacter sp. | reverse complement strand
TTTCTAGAGTCGCGCCTGTGTCCACATTCAGCCGTAGAATTTGACCCGTCCCCTCAAGAGCAAGCCACCCGCAAGCTGTGCCCGCCGTGTTAAAGACGAGACCGAAGGGGCGTGATCCGCGATCAAAATTCACTGTCGATACGACGGTGAAACTAGTGGTGTCGATGAGGCTGATACTGGCGCTCTCTGTGTTCGTCACCCACGCCCGGCCATCAGGCGCAAAAGCGATGCAACGTGGAGCCACCCCAACCGCGATCTCAGCCAGCTTGCTCTTGGTGACACAATCAAAAACTGAAACCGTGTTGTTATCAGGATTCACACACCAGACGCGGTCATTACCTGTGGCGCGATCCTCATAAGCAATGCTCATGGAAACTTGCGGCTTCTGCACGCTCAGCGCCGCATGGATAGCCTGCCGATAGCTGCTCGTGATGACGACATTCGTACTGTCCGTGGCAGTCAGCGTGACCAGATAGCGACCCGGATTCGTGTAAGTATGCGTGGCACTCGGATTGCTGCTGTAAGTCGTTTCAGGGCTACCATCACCAAAGTTCCATTTGAAAATCGGAGCGCTACCATTGCCTGCGCCCGCAGTGAAGGAAACGACGGTGTTCACGAGCTTCGGAGCACCGCTTAGACTGCCGAGCGTGAGTCCTTCCGTGATGCTCCATGGAAAGGTGATACTTGTCGGCGAGCTACTGCCATCAGTAACGCTGATGACTGGGTTAAAACTACCCGCAACCGTTGGTGATCCGCTGATGACTCCGGCATTCATCGTTAGGCCCGTGGGCAGACCCGTGGCACTGAAAGTGAGCGTCGCGCCTTCAGGATCAGTCGCGCTGATTGGCAGCGCCACGACCGCATTGCGCAGAGTGCTTTGCGGCCCTGGATTCGTCATGATCGGGGACTGATCACCGCTGAAGTTGTGCCGTAAATCACGCAGAGTGATCACATCAGCCGGGGACAGTGGCTGATGATAGAGTGTGACTTCATCCACACCGCCCTGGAAGAACGAAGCCGCTGGGCTTCCTGCCGCGCCGATCACGAGTGGCAGCGTCAGGTTTGGCGTGTAGGTGCCAGTATCTTCTGCGACTTTCACACCATTGATGTAAAGACGGCGCAGGCCAGTGCGCGTGCTGCTGGTGACACTCGTCGTGCGGAAGCTAGCGGAGACGTGCGTCCACTCACTCTGCACCGCAGAGTTGCCATTTAGCGCGGTGATTTCGGCCCCTGTGCGGAGCTGCCACTGGCCACTGGCGTTGATCCATAAGCCGTAGCCTTTCTTGGTGACTCCTGTGTCATCGCTTGAGGAAAGAAGGCAGCGTGCAGAACCTGCGGCAGCATCCATACGAACCCACGCAGCGACCGTAAAGTCGGCGGGATTCAGGGCCGTGTTGTAGGGCACGGTCACGCTTTGAGTTACGCCGTTCAAAGTGACACTTCGGAAGCTACCAGGATTGCTCGTGAGCGCTGGCGCGACTGCCGTGGTCGTCGCCCCGCCGCTTGCACTACCATGCAGCGCGTAGAGGCTTTGCGAGCTGGCTTTCACTTCACCGACAGTTCCACTCCAGGCAGCTTCATCAAAGCTCCACGTCACTGCCGCATGATCGACCGGCAGATAGGGTGAGAGATAAGTGCCGCCAATCTCGACAGGTGCTACGTCTCCCGGTTTACGCCACGCGACTGAGAGGTGATCACCTCCTGCGTTCTCCTTCATCAGGGCTTCGATGTAATATTTCGTGCCCGCAGTGAGCGTGATGAGCGCGGACTGCTGCGCGGAATCCCAAGTGTAAGTGCGCGGGGCCGACCAGTCAGGCACACTCGCCACTTCATTAGCAAAGCCGGGATTGCTGCTGGTGCTCAGCCTCAGGGATGATTGATCATCACTGGAAATGTAGAAGCGATACTGACCCGTGACCGGCACATGCAGAAAGCCACGCAGGCGCTGCCCGATATGATCGTCCCAGTCAGAGGGCGCTTCAAACAAGCCCAGCAAATCACGCCCCTGTGGATTGGCCGGGTAGGTCGCGTGATTGGTTAGGCTCACCACACTGCTTCCCGTGATTCCCGTCCACCATTCCCGCATGATCTGGCCACTGCCGAGATTCGGCAGAATCACGACCCAATTGAAATGCACGGTGGTGACTTGGCCATTCGCGGTCACAAAGACGGTGCATTGATAGGTGCCAGGCTGTGCCGTGAGGGTGCCACTGATCACGCCTGAAGTGCTACCGAGAGTCAGCCCGAGCGGCAATCCACTCGCCATGTAGCTGAGCGATCCAGTGGCCGTACTCGCATTCATCGGCAGAGAGATAGCCGCACCCTGCACGACCTTTTGCTGCCCAGGATTTGTCACGACAGGCAGCGTGTCATTCGTCACCTGGATCACGCGCGAGACAGACCACACGCCGCTCGCATTCACAGCGTAGAGCATCCAGTAACCTGGCGTCAGAACATTGATACTCGCCGGCGCTGCCACACTGTAAACTCCAGCGGATGGCGTGCTATGCGTGAGCCGTAAATGTCGCTGATCCGTATTCACCGAGTGCGTCTGTGAAGACAGTCGGATGAAGCTGAAGTAGCTCACACCTGGAGATGCATTCACGCTAAAGGTCACCCCCGGCCCGATGCGCTCTGGGGCCGCTGAAATCTGCGGGCGCGTGGCCAGTGAGCCGTCCCCATTGTAGAGCTGCGGCGGCGTGAAGACCTGCGCATCCTGATGATCTGTCAGTATATCCCCCGACATGCCACCGCCACCTGACCACACACGCCCATCAGTGAGCAGAAGCGCCAGCGAGTGGTAATTTCTCGGCACACTGATGTCGGCCAGTGGCCTCCAGGCTTCCGTCGTTGGATTCCAAATCTCTGGCGTGTAGATCGTGCCTGCATCGCTAAAAAAAGTGCCTTCGCTCGTGCCGCCGACGATCATGACCTCACCATTTGGCAGCACGACTGAATTTGAAAACGAGCGCGCATTCACCATCGACGTGAGGCTCGTCACAACAGGCACCGGGCCATTCAAATCAACCTTGTAAGCCTTGTTCACCACCGTGCCGCTATCGATGGCAGCGAGTCCACCCGTCACCATGATTTTCCCCTGCTCATACATCGCCCAGGCACCCTGCTTTGGGTAATGCGTGCCGGGGATCGTCGCCCCAGGTGTGGTCATGCTACCAGTTGATGTCGCATTGATTGAATGCAGCGCAGCATGCGGCCCGAAATGCGCCAGCTTACCATCCGGTGCCACGAGTAAAAAGGGGTGCCAGTTCGGCTCGATTGCATTTGGCGTCACGGGATTCGCCACGACTGCCCAGGGGATGCCGCTCATGCTGCGCCAGCCCGTGCTCGCATTCCATGACTCCATCGTGCCATCTGCCGTGCCGCCCACATTACCACCAGCCGTCAGCACCTCACCATTGGGCAGCGCCACGCTCGTATTGTACCATCGGCCATCGGCCATCGTCTGCACCTGCGTCCACTGATTCGTGCGCCAGTCAAAGAGGCTGGCCAGAGCCGTCCTGCCCGTGATTCCATTACCACCATTCACCATCAGTCGGCCATCCTGTAGCATCGAGACACCACCACAGAACATGTCATGGGACGGATTATTAAACTCTGTAAACTGTCCCGTCACGGGATTCCACACCGCCGCATACGTGAACTGCGGACCATCAGGGAAAGTCGTGCGTTGATTCGAGGCAAAGGTGAGCAGACGACCGTCTGGCAGCACCGCCGCAGTCGCAGGAATATGCGGAGTCCAAAAGATGGCTGAAGTCCAAGTCCCCAAGACCGCATAGTCCGCAGGTAACAATGCGGCCTGCGCGGGTGGTGGCGCGATCTTCTCCGCCACAGGCACCAGCAAGATTGCCTCAGCCGCCAGTTGGTCCACATAGCCATGCCCAGACAAGTCAGCCCGAGCTTCCACCAGCATGACCAGTCCAGACACGAGCAGCCAAAAGCATTGAGGCAATGCGCGGCAGAAGCGGTTCAGACAATTAACAATCATTGATGCGGAGATTCACAGGAAGGGATCAGTCATCCCTCCTAACGTCGAATCTTCAATCCAGACTTTTGTAAACAAACCTAGATTCGACAAACCATCAGCAGACCCAAAATTCAAAGCCCACCCATCTTTTAGCGCCTCATCGAAAGTGCTCCCAGCCGCCGCCAGTCAGGGCTTGACCTTGGCCTTTCGCCACGAGTTCACCGATCATCGTCAGCTTCAATTCAGGGAAAGCCGCACGCCACTCATCCCACACCCGCATGTTCATCTTGGGTGACACGGCGAGCAGCAGCTCATAGTCCTCACCATCACCCAGCGCCTGAGCCAGCGTGCAGCCGCTCGTTCTCGGCACCGCTTCATTCACCACCTGGAATCCCACACCGCAGCCCGCCGCCATGCGTGGCAGATCTTTGGCCAGGCCATCACTCAGATCCATCATCGCCGTCACAGGCATGTTCGCAGCGATCCAGTGCGCCTCCTTCACCCGTGGTTGAAAGCGCAGGTGCTTGCCCTTGATCGAGCCACCGAGATGACCCGTCACAAAAAGAAAGTCCCCTTCCCTCGCGCCATTCCGTGACACCCAGTCTTTGGCAGGTGCCGTGCCCGTCATGCTCACCGTGATGATCATCTGATCTCCGCGCGATGTCTCCCCGCCGACGATGTTCACGCCGTATTCCTCAGCCATAGCACGCAGCCCCGCATAGACACCGAGCACACGTTTCACCAGCGTCTCTGGCGGAGCGATCAGCGTGATCAGAGCGTGGCATGGCGTCGCCGCCATCGCAGCAAAGTCGCTGATCACGCGAGCCATCGCTTTGCGCCCGATCAGGCGCGGCGCGGTATCTGCGGTGAAGTGTACACCCTCCACCACCGTGTCGGTTTTTAGCAGCAGTCGTTCACCCTTTTTGGGTGGCAGCACCACCGCGCAGTCATCCCCCGGACCCGCGATCACACGGTCGTCCATTTTCAGTCCAGCCACTAGGCGGCGGATCAGCGCATCTTCACCGATGTCAGCCAGCGTTTGCATCACTTCATCGGTCAGGATTTCTGGAGTCAACACCAACTGCGAGAGCATCTGACAGAAGGATCCAGGCGGCACGCCATCCGGTCCGG
>JBEBGU010000346.1:0-5122 GCA_040081325.1 Prosthecobacter sp. | reverse complement strand
ATGCCGTCGATGCCTTCTTCCAATTCCACAAACGCGCCGTAGGCGGTGAGGTTGCGGATCGGGCGGGTCATCGTGGTGCCCACTGGGTAGCGGACATCAATGTCATCCCAAGGATTGGTGTCGAGCTGACGGACGCCGAGGGAGATCTTGCGCTCTTCCTTGTTGATGCCGAGAACAACTGCTTCGAGTTCCTGCCCCACGGTGAGCACATCGGACGGACGCGCGATTCGCTTGGTCCAGGACAGCTCTGAGACGTGGATGAGGCCTTCGACGCCTTCTTCGATTTCGCAGAAGGCTCCGTAAGCGACGAGCTTGGTGACCTTGCCACGGACGTTTTGGCCCACTGGGTAGCGGCCTTCGATGTTTTCCCAAGGATTGTTCTGGAGCTGCTTGAGGCCGAGGGAGACGCGCTCTTTTTCGCGGTTCACCTCGAGGATCTGCACTTCCAGGCGCTGACCGATTCCAACCAGTTCGGTTGGGTGGTTCAGGCGGCCCCACGACATGTCGGTGATGTGGAGTAGACCGTCCATGCCATTGAGGTCCACGAACACACCGAAGTCGGTGATATTCTTGACCACACCGATGACTTTGTCGCCAGGGGTGACGCCATCGAGGAACTTCTGACGCTGCTCGGCACGCTCTGCTTCGATGACTTCGCGGCGGGAGAGGACGATGTTTTTGCGCTCGTCGTTGATCTTGACGATCTTGAATTCGAAGACCTTGCCGACGTATTCGTTGAGATCTTTCGGCGGAATGATGTCGATCTGGGAGCCTGGGAGGAAGGCTTCGACGCCGACGTTGACCATGAGGCCACCTTTGACGACGGATTTGACCTTGCCTTTGACGAGCCCGCCATCGCGGAACACGGAAGCGATCTTTTCCCAGTTCTGTTTGTAGGCGGCCTTTTCCTTCGAGAGGACGACCATGCCTTCATCATTTTCCAGTTTTTCGAGGAGGACTTCGATTTCGTCTCCGACCTGGATGTCTTCATCTTCAAACTCGTTGGAGGGGATGGCTCCTTCGGATTTGTAACCGATGTCCACGAGGACGACTTGCGGTTTGATTTCAAGGATCCTGCCTTTGACAATGGATCCTTCGTGAAGTTCGCGGAATGATGCGGCGATCATTTCCGAGAGTGTTTGTGCGCTCATGCTATGTTTTTGGGTTGGGAGTGTTGGTGGGATACCGCGCTGGACCTTCCACTCCGGAGGGTCTAGGCGGGCTGATGTCCCACACAACCATGGGCTGCCGGACAAAAGGGCCGGGATAGTCGAAGCGATCCGCCTTTTGGCAAGGGGAAAGTGGGCGGCGGCTAAAGACTGAGTTCCGGCATGTCACGCTCGGCTTCCAGGATGCGCTGAAGGGCGTCCAAGAACTCGTCGGCTGCCTCCAGTGGCAGCATGATCGTGTCACGCCGCCCACGCACGTCCTCGGTGATTTTGATCACGCGACCACGTTCGTTCTCCTTGAGATCAAGAAAGAAGATCTTTCTGTCTGTCACGATCTTCTCCGAATGCAGCGGCGGGCTGCCGCGCTTTGGCTCTTCAAATTCGTCATTCCTCATTGCCTGATGACCTCCCCATGTCCCTTTGCTGTTGGTTTCCGAAATTCGTCACGAGTTTAGAAACTGCGTCCCCAATGTCAATGCTTGTATCGGCGTGGATCAATTTCATCGGGCGGTTTAGTCTGTTAGCTCTTTCGGACTCACATCTGATTCCATCAAGAGGACGGTGCATATCGTTTGGATCGTTCGATCATGAAGAGAACAGCGAGGCGCATGGTTGATATACTTCATTGATCTGTCCCGAGATCGAGTTTCCGAGGCTCGATCATTTCTTGGAGGGATTGCTCTTTGCCGTAAACGGTAAGGACATCTCCGGACTCGATGAGGTCACTGGGACCGGGTAGGCCGGGAATGATTTCGTCGTTCCGCTTGATGTAAAGAATGATCACACCGCGATCTCGGGGTCGTGAGTCACGCAGGGTGCGACCTGCGAGATAGGTGTCTGGCAAAACCTCGATCTCTGAGACGACATAGCCGTGCTGGATTCGCAGGAGCAGCTCGTAATCTAAGGCGCGCACCATGCCGGTGCGTTCGAGCGTTTTTTTGATGATGCGGTCGAGCAGCTTTTGCAGCCAGCCGACACGCGAAAGGTAAAGTAATACACAAGCGCCTACCACCAATGCGCCGACGATGAGCAAAAGGTGGCTGCTCGTTGCGGACTGCATCAATGTGACGACAAGTGTGGCTAGCGCAGATGTCAGCCCAATATTACCCGCCAGGATGAGATCCCGAATGATGCGCCGCCGCACGGGATGATTTACCACCATCTCAGCTTCTTTGGTCGTGAAGCCCACGCCGAAAAACGCGGAATAGGACTGAAAACTGGCCGTGTCCCAGCTCAGTCCGGTCATCATCAGGGCGGTGGCACCCACGCGCACCGCGATGAGCGAAACGAAGGCGAGGACAAAGAGTGCGATGATGGGAGCCACAAGGTCTGGGTAGAGCTACGGTAGCAATGGCCTTTTCTCTACAGCGCAGGTTGATTTGATCGCTTGTGAAAACTTTCACAAAGCGGTTGCCGGGGTTGAGGCAGGGGCGTATCCCTGCCGACAAAGCAAGTCCGAATACCCATGGTAGCCCCCGCTGAATCCCACGCCACATACGACTCGAAGATCGAGGGAAATATCGTCTTCACGAAGCTCGACAGCGCGATCAACTGGATGCGCAAGAACTCGCTCTGGCCCATGCCCATGGGACTGGCCTGCTGCGCGATCGAGATGATGGCCTCGGCTTGCAGTCGTTACGACTTGAGCCGCTTCGGCATGGAAGTGATGCGTTTTTCACCTCGCCAGGCTGACGTGATGATTGTGGCCGGCACGGTAACTTACAAGATGGCGCTAGCAGTGAAGCGTGTCTGGGATCAGATGCCCGAGCCTAAGTGGTGCATCGCCATGGGTGCCTGCGCCAGCAGCGGCGGCATGTATCGCAGCTACGCTGTGCTCCAAGGGATCGACCATTTGATCCCTGTGGATATTTATATTTCTGGCTGCCCTCCACGCCCTGAGGCTTTGCTCGAAGGTCTGATGCGTCTGCAACGCAAGATTGATGGTGAGCACTCCTTTGTGGAGCAGAAACAAGAACTCATTAATGAGCTGTCCTGAGTGGGCAGTTTAACCAATCATTGATCTCGAAGTCATGAACGCTGCACAGATGGTCACCGCCCTGAAGGAAAAGTTTGGAGAAGCCGTGCTCAGCACCGTGGAATTTCGCGGTGAGCACACGCTTAATGTCAGCCTCGCTTCCGCGAAGGCAGTTCTAAAATATTGCCGGGACGAGATGGCTTTTGACTACTTGGTGGACATCTCCAGCCTCGATCACATGGGCGAAGA
Organism: Prosthecobacter sp.; assembly: GCA_040081325.1. GTDB lineage: Bacteria > Verrucomicrobiota > Verrucomicrobiia > Verrucomicrobiales > Verrucomicrobiaceae > Prosthecobacter. Next base: position 1,729 of record JBEBGU010000346.1, on the reverse strand, counting down.
GTCACGTTTTGAAATGGTCTATGAACTTTACGGCTACGGACATCTCCAGAGCCTGCGCATCAAATCCAAAATCCCTGATGGTGAAGACGTGCCTACGGTGAGTGACATCTGGCCGACCGCAAATTGGCATGAACGTGAGATCTGGGACATGATGGGCATCAAGTTCTCAGGTCATCCCGACCTGCGCCGCATCCTCATGTGGGAGGGCTACCCCTACTTCCCTCTGCGCAAAGATTTCCCTCTCGCTGGTAAGCCTAGCGACATGCCTGATGTCGGCTTCACCGGCATTGCTCCGATGGCTGATGGTCCCTTTGTGACCAGCGCTGGCGCTGTGGATACGGTGACTCGTGAGCCACGGGCAAAGCGCGTGGAATAGTAAGTTATGCCTCAGTGAGTCGGGCGCTCTTTCCCAATGAGAGGATGTCAGTAAGCCACTGGCGCATGGCTTTGAATCCACGCATAAGAGCGCTGTCGATAACTTCCTGGCAGCCGAAGCGTGCAGCGATACTTTCCTCGATTCGGCGGTAGCGTGGCAGCAGGATCAGCGTGCTTTGCGGACGCGCTTCATCGGTTTTGCGATGAGCGACACTGGGGTGCAGCAAACCTTTGCAGACGACCATGCCAGCCTCAGTCACAGGCACGCTCGTTTGCGGCAGCACCAGCCAGGGCCGATAAACAAAGTTCACGCTGCCTGAGTCCGCCATTTGTAGCTTACCCAAGGTCCGCACTGGCACACCCTGTAGGCGGCGAGCCAGGAAGCCCTTCACGCCTGACTCGCGCACTTCAGCGGCAGACGCGCGTTTGTTCAGCAAAAAATCACGCCCCATGAGAGTGCCAAAGACTGTGAGTCGGAAGGACCAGCCTGCCGCAAGGGCACCGATGATGATCAACACCAACGATACGGCAGCCCCGAGATAGGGATTCAAAGCCGATGTAAGCACGACGAGCGAGATGAGCGCGAGCTTCGTCAGCTTCAAACCAGCATCGACCATGCCGAAAGGCGAGAGAGTGATCAGCACATTCAGCGCATGAGAACTGAGCCAGACGACGGCGAAAGCCATGATACCGACCGGGATCGTGATCCAGGGGTTGTGCATCGTGTAGCTCGCGAGATCTGCTAGCGGCATCATCGCGAGTCCTGATCCTGCTAAACCTGCCGCCGTCTGCTCGGGCTGGATTTGATGAAACTGGGCAACAGCCAGTGCCACGAGCGGCACAAAACCCGCGCTGGCGACGAGTGCGCTGGCTTTGTCCTCAAAGAGCTCCAGAAAATCGAGTGGCTTCTTCACCAGTGCCGGCGCGGCAGCTCCGAGGAAGTCCTTGAGAAAACAAATGCCGATCAGTGCTAGCCCGGTGCTCCAGACATACGGGTGACAATACCACGGCAAGCGTGAGCGCAGCCTCTCCTCCGTGTGCCAGTACTTCCAGGCACCGACGGCGCTGACGCCCAGAAGCGGGCTGATCGCCACACCTGTAATCTCCGAAACGCCCTCTGATAAACTGATCCCTGGAAGCATGAGATCAGCGCGTAGTTTTTCGGCTACAGACGTTGTGTCTGCCGACTGTGCGGAGGTGGAACTGACGGCGAAGAATGCGACGGCAAATAAGGAGAGAATATGATTCATGGTCAGTGCATTTGAGACGTTGAGAGTGTGCATGTTGCGCAAAGTTTCCTGTCTGCCATTTACAATTCTGTTTCGAGGCTGTAGCAGCGGCGGCAGAATCGCGC
>JBEBGU010000345.1:0-5133 GCA_040081325.1 Prosthecobacter sp. | reverse complement strand
ACTTTTTTCATCGCCGAAATCAGTGAATCGAAAGTGAAGATCGCTTTTAAACCTGGTCAGAGGGAGCCGATGGATGCGGGCATCAACGGTGAGTATCGACATGCCAGTGACACGAAATATTTGCAGTTGGCCAAGAAAGAATTTCAGGCGGCAAATGATCGCCTCATCGACAACCTCAAGACTGCTACAAAAATCTGGCAGGCGGGTGATCGGCCCGCGCTCGCCTTATGGAAGGAGCAATGGCCTGCGCTACGCCAGCGCTGGATGGATGCGGCAATGGGAAAAGTTTCTGTAGCCGTAGAGACGAAAGGAAAGCCTGCGGCGGACGCAGCAGACAAGACTGCTGAGCATTGGCTGTATTTAGCCCAGGCTACATCGCAGGGATTTTATTTTATCAACACTATGCCCGATCCCAAGACGAGTCTCGGATGGGATGGCGAATATGATGATCTGGGCGGTGGTCACGCGAGTCTGAGACTGAGCAAGGATGGTAAGCTGCGCCTCTCACTTTCTAGTCAGCGCATCAACGCGCCTGAGGCAGGCACGCTCGATGCCACGGCTCCACCAGATAAAATCGTGACCGCAAAAAACGGTGATCTTTCCGCTGAGTTTACGGTTACGGATGCGGAAGTCACTGATCCCACCAAGCTAGCCCGTATTCGGCTGAAGAAGATTGGTCGCTATTTACAGGTCACGACTGAGCAGGCCCAGCGTAGCGCTGGTCGTGGATGGTTTGATGGCATCTATCGCGGTGCGCCCGCGCCAGCGGAATGAGCAATGTGAGGTGGAGAAAACATCTTCTTCTCGTGACAGAATGTGGTGAAGGCGTTTATGAGTTCGTCATGCTTTTGCGCTCTGTGTTTTTCCTCTTCGCCCTTTGCCCTCTGCTGATGTCGGCGGCGAAGCCGAATGTCATCATCATCCTTGCTGATGATCTGGGCTACTCGGACCTGGGCTGCTTTGGCAGTAAGACGATCCGCACCCCGCACATCGACACGATGGCCGCTCAAGGAACGCGCTTCACCTCCTTCTATGTGGCGCAGGCTGTGTGCAGCGCATCACGCGCAGCTTTGATGACGGGCTGTTATCCGAATCGTGTGTCGATGCAGGGCGCGCTGAATCATACGAGCAAGGAGGGGATTCACCCTGATGAACGGCTGCTGCCAGAGATGCTGAAGCGGCAGGGCTATGCGACGGCAGCCTTCGGCAAATGGCATCTCGGCACCGCGCCGATGTTTCATCCGCTGAAGAATGGCTTCGATGAATTCTGGGGCATCCCCTACTCGAACGACAACAGCAAGTATCATCCGAGTCTCGCCGCTGAGATGCCGCCACTGCCGCTGTATGAAGATGAGAAGGTGATCGAGACGGACCCGGACCAGAGCCAGTTCACGCGCCGTATCACGGAGAAGGCGGTGAGCTTTATCCGCCGCCATGAGGACAAGCCTTTCTTCCTCTATGTGCCGCATGTCATGCCGCATGTGCCCATCTTTGCCTCGGAGCGCTTCAAAGGGAAATCACCGCACGGGCTGTATGCCGATGTGGTGGAGGAACTGGACTGGAGCGTGGGCCTGATCCTAGCAGCGGTGCAACAGGCGGGCATCGCAGATAACACGCTGGTGCTATTCTTTTCCGACAATGGCCCCTTCCTCAGCTACGGCAATCATGCGGGTAGTGCGGCTCCATTGCGTGAGGGAAAGCTGACGAGTTATGAAGGCGGCGTGCGCGTTCCGTTCATCGCCCATTGGCCCAGCAAGGTGCCTGCTGGCAAAGTTTGTGACGAGGTGCTCACGGAAATGGACATCATGCCCACATTGACGAAGTGGCTCGGGGCACCAGCACCCACTTTTATAACAGATGGCAAGGATGTGACGGATCTTTGGTTCGGCAAAGAAGACGCGAAGTCACCGCATGAGTCCGTGGTTTTCTATGCTGGCTCAGAGCTGCAAGCGATCCGCAGTGGCGAATGGAAACTGCATTTTCCACATCCCTACATCACGCCATACGCCGAGCCAGGACGCGACGGCAAACCATCGAACTGGGAGAACATGAAACCGGCGGCGATCACGCAGAGCGGCATCGAGGGGATCGCCACACGGCACGGCTACAAAGTCGCGCAGCAAGAGTTAGCGCTCTACAATCTGAACGCAGATATCGGTGAAACGAAGGATGTCAGCGCACTGCATCCTGAGGTGGTTGAGCGTCTAAAAAAGCTGGCTGAACCGCTACGTGCGGAGCTGGGAGACACGCTGATGAAGGTGGCACCGACGGCTGTGCGCCCTTTGGGAAAAGCTGCGCCAGAAGGCGTATAGCAGGACGAAAAATGACATTGATGCTCGGACTTGGAATGAAGCCTTCTCGACGAACATCTTCAATTCACCTTGGAGCTTTTACATTCTGTGCGTCATGGCATGGTGAATAGCCATGACTGATCAAAATGCACTGTTGAATGCTCTGCACTTATATGTTCAGACTGCTAAAAACGGGAGAATGGTCGGCAAGTGTAGAGAACTGCCGAATTGGGCCATTCATGCAGGGAAGGGAAGTTCGACTTCGGAATTATTTACCAACTTGAAAAAGGAGACTGTGCGAAGACTGGAGTTGGGTTGCCAACCAGCGTTTCATGGCACCGGCAGACGTATCTGTGACATTTGTCATTATACCAAGAAAACACAGTTCTTGAACCTAACGAGCTTGCACGATGAATGGTGTGGCATGAGTGACGAAAAATTAGCCCAAAGTGCTGAGAAAGTGGCGGATCAATGGATCCAGAAGGTTGGGCCACGGATTTCCAAAAACGACAGGACAATTCGAGTCACGAAAAAATCTCTTTCTGCACTCATCTGTCTAGAGGTAAAGGCTGGTCGTAAATCCTACATGGCTGAAAAATTGAAATGGGAGAAGTCATGGGAAGCAGCGAAAATTAAGCGGCAGCAGGAACTCAAAGAACAGGAAATGATGTGCTCTATGGTTGCACAGTTAGTTGAAGAGGCTCTCTGTTATGTAGAGAAAGGGGGGCGATTGAAAGATCCATGGGCTGTGCGTGAACGTCGGGGCACACCTGCTGAGACTTGGCACCTGATGAACTTCGACCAATTCAATGCACGGGCCGAATCGCCCAAGGAACATCGTGAGGAAGAGAAAAATGCAGAAGGCAGTATTACTCGTGTCAGCATTCGCTATGAGAACCAGGGTGGGTGTGAGACGGCTGCTGCCGGGGAACAGGCTGAATTCTTGATTCAAGGGCTCGCCAGCCAAGCTGAGAAAGGCGATGAAAACGCACTACGTTGGCTTCATCGACTTGCTCTAGCCTCCTCCGCGCTTTTCTGGTCATCGATCGAGCGCCAACAGGCTCTCGCCAGATGCGTATCCAAGGAGTGGAACCATGTGCCAATGGCTTTCAGTCGCTCGCCAGCGAGCATCAAGGAGGCGCAGGCAAGAATGGAGGATTTGAACATGCCCGAACCACAAAAGATGGATCTTAAGGTAGAGCCACGAAGTCAATATCATCGCATCATTGGACGTATCGGCGAGGCTATTAACTTCTTGATGCGCGTGCCGCCGGCTAGCACACCTTGGACAGGTGTCCATGAGAGTGCGCCTCAGTGGCTCAAGAACGCTTGGCAGGCATCTCATGGGCAAACAATAAATCATGAATGCGTGCCAGATGTTTATTGGGCCGTTTATAAGGCTGCAATGACTCGCAAAGCAGACTCTCCCTGGAGAATTCATTCCCGCCCTCGAAAGGAACGTGAAAAATTTCTCAAGGCCGTCCATGCAAGGCTTCCCAAACAGCGATCTTCCGCCAAGACCCCCTAATAGGGCTTTCAAGGGGTCCACAGCACTCTAGCCTTCGCGGGCAGATCAAGGCATGATGCTTTGCATGAATCCAGCGCCTCAAGACCATTCTCCCGAAGAGCTTGTGCTCACAAAAGCGCAGAAGAGCGCCCGACAACGCTTCGAAACGCTGATCACAGATCCGGCGCGAGCGGACATGATGTACGATATGCTTCCGGAGACGATGGGTGGAGGTATCATCAGCACTGATCTCACGCGCTTCCTAGATGCAAGTTATCGGATTCATGTGCCAGGAGCACTCCGTGATCTGAAGCCCTCCTGGAGAAGTGCCTGGACATACGCTCAAGGACGCCTCATACGAGAAATCAGCCATCGCAGGGGGCGCAAGTATCTCCGTTTGATGGCTGGAGGATGGGCATCTGGGAAAACACATGCGCTTCAACGCACTCCCATGGTGGAGCTAAGCTGGGACGGCACTTTGGCGGATTCTGTTTGGGCATCAAAGGTCATTCGTTTGGCAGTCAAACATGGCTGGAAAGTGCAAATCGCCTATGTGCATAGACCCATCCAGTTGGCGTGTCTGGGTGCTTTGCAGCGAGGTCTCAGCGAAGGCAGAATGGTCCCACTTCTTAAATTGCCCCAGGTTCATGCGAACGCACAATTGTCCGTGGTTCAATTGTACCAAGAATTCGCAACATGGACCAGCGTTGATTTTCTCCTTCTGCACAATCCTGGAACTGCGGCCCAACCAGCCGATGTGTTGAAACTGCAAATCGGAGATATTGCGCCTGGAGGCAAGCTGCACTATTCTATTGCCGATGTTAAAAACCTTGAACAAGCCGCGTGTCACCTCTGGCAAAAGGCCAGAGATGAAAAAAGCTACCCTCAAGCCATCCTTGAAGCTGCAGGGCAAGGAATGGGCTGAAGATGTTGGTCTAGATCTCGCCAGTGCTTTGTCAGGCCGTAAAATGGCTGAGATTCCCACACTCTCTCCATCGCGCGAAGCTCGTAAGTGAGTTCAGTTATTGTCTGAAGATCTGATATGAGACCCGATGTGGCAGTGGGGCCATAAATTTGAGCCAGCCTTGGACATCTGGTGTAGAGCGGCTTTAATCCGCTTCCATGAGCACGGAGATTCAGGCCAAATTGCTAGATCAAATTCACGGTTATGCCCCTCATGCGGCGGCGGCTTTGCTAGAGAAGCATACGCCTGAAGATGCTGCGTTTGTTTTGGAAGCGCTGAATCCCATGGTGGCTCAGCAAATGCTGCATGTGATGGCAGAGGAGCAGCGGAGTAAAGTCATCGCAGCGGCACCTGTCGAGAAGGCTAATCAG
>JBEBGU010000344.1:0-5138 GCA_040081325.1 Prosthecobacter sp. | reverse complement strand
GGGTCACGCAGTATCGCCAGTATCAGTTTCCCGCCGGCTTAAAGATCATCAGCTACGACCAGCACCTGCGTGCGAAGTTTGACAAAGTGCCGCTGCCGCCACCACGCGGCGAAAAAGGCGCGGACAAGATCACCGTCTTCGAAGACACCGATGGCGACGGCTTTTTCGACAAGCACGAGGACGTCATCACCGGCCTCAACATCGCGAGCGCCGCTCTGCACGGCATGGGCCGCATCTGGGTGCTGAATCCGCCGTATTTGCTGAGCTATCCCGATGCTGACTTCGATGCCAAACCAGACGGCGATTCCGAAGTCGAGCTCAGCGGCTTCGGGCTGGAGGACACGCACAGCGTCGCCACCAATCTGCAATGGGGCATGGACGGCTGGCTTTACGGAGCCAACGGCAGCACCACCACCGGTAACGTCTCCAGCGCCAACACCAAGAACGTGAAATGGGAAGGCCAGTGCATCTGGCGCTACCATCCGAAGAAGAAGACCTTCGAAATCTACGCCGAAGGCGGCGGCAACACCTTCAGCCTCGACTTCGACAGCAAAGGCCGCCTCTTTTCCGGCACGAACGGTGCCACACGCGGCATGCACTACGAACAGGGCAGCTACGGCATCAAAGGCTGGGGCAAACACGGTCCGCTCACCAATCCGTATGCCTTCGGTTGGTTCGAGCACATGAAGCACGAGGGCGATAATAAGCGCTTTCCCCAAGCCTTCACGGTTTATGAAGGCGGCCTACTCGGTAGCGCCTACGAAGGCAAAATCATCGCCCCGAATGCCCTGCACAACCTTGTCTATGTCAGCGAGCGCCTCCCCGACGGCTCCACCTTCCGCACCAAGGACGAAGAGCAGCTCATCACCACCACCGACCGCTGGTTCCGCCCCGTGTGGGCCGGTGTCGGCCCCGATGGCGGCTTCTACATGGCCGACTGGTATGACACCCGCCTCAGCCACGTCAGCCCCGTCGATGACTGGCACAAAACCAGCGGCCGCATCTACCGCGTCCGTCCCGCTGCTGGTGCGCCGAAGCTGAAGTCCTTCGATTTGAGCAAAGCGAGCGGTGAGGAACTGCTGGGCTACTTGAGCCACGCAAATGAGTGGTTCAGGAAACAGGCGGTGCTGGAGATTGGCTGGCGCGGCATGAAGGAGCTGAACAAACCACTGTATGAAGCGCTTGGAAAAGAAGGGAATGTGAATGCTTTGGAAGCTTTGTGGGCGATCGAGATGCTTACACAAAATGATCTTCAGAATCGTGAAGAAATGAATTCTGCAGCCATGGCAGCATCAACTCACAAAGATCCTTATATCAGACGTTGGGCGGCAAAAATTCTGGGCGAATACGGCTATTCCTGGATAAGCCCAGCTACCATGTCGAATCTCGAACGATGCGACGAACTCGAAGTCCGTGCGCAAATGTTGGCTTCTGCAAAAAGGCTTCCTGCCGGGATTGCTCTACCAATTCTCAAGCTTGGCGATGCCGAAGACGAAAGCGGTCATCTCCCATTGCTAGCTTGGTGGGTACTCGAATCGAAGGCTGAAAAGGAGCGCGAAACGGTCTTCAAATACTTCAAAGCCGATCCTGCCTTCCTCCAAACCAAACTCTTCCGAGATCACCTCGCCGAAAAGCTCGCAAAACGCTACGCCCTGGCTGGCGGCGAAGAAAACCTGAACTCCTGCGCCGACTTGTTAGCTCTCACGAACGACGAAGCCCTGCGCGGCAAGTTCATCGCGGGCATCGCCTCCGCCTTCGAAGGCGCGGAGATGCCGAAGCTTCCGGATTCGCTCACCAAAGCTCTCAACGACTACATGGCGAAGCAAAGCGGCGGTGATCTCACGCTCGCGCTTCGCAGCGGCAATGCTGATGCGCTCAAAAGCGCCCTCAAACTTCTTTCCGACGCCAAAGCCAGCAATACAACCCGCATCGCAATCGCGAAGACTTTGGCGGAACTTGGCAAGCAAGAGGCCGTGATGCCCATGGTTGCCATTTTAAAGTCCAGCGCGGTTCCCAGCCTCAAACGCGGCATGTTGCAGGCCTCGGCCAAGTTTGACGACAAGCGCATCCCCGAGGCCCTCCTTCTCGGTTGGGAAGGCCAAATCGCTGGCGACAAAGCGCTGCGTGAAGACGCATTGCGTGTCATGGCAGGCCGCAAAGAATGGGCGCAGATTCTGGTGAGCTTCGTCAACGACTGGAAAGTGCCCGTGAAGCACTTCACCATCGACATCGTGCGCCAGCTCAGCCTGCACAAGGATGCGGACATCGACGCCGCAATCGACAAACACTGGCGCGGCCTGCTGGCCACCGGCCCGACCGAAGCGAAGAAGAAAGAGGCCGAGCGCATCAAGGCCGTGCTCAAAACCGGTCTCGGCGATGCCGACAAAGGCAAACTCCAGTTCACCGCCCGCTGCGCCATCTGCCACAAACTCTTTGCTGAAGGCGGCCAGATCGGACCAGAACTCACAGGCTATGATCGCGCCAACGTGGACTTCTGGCTCGACAACATTTTCACCCCCAGTCTCGAAATCCGCGAAGGCTTCGGCGCTTACATCGTGAAAACAAAAAGCGGCCAGATCCTTACCGGCCTCATGGATGCTCAAGACGCCAAAGGCATCGTCATCAAAGACATGGCGAATAACAAAACCGCGCTGAAACAGTCCGACATCGAGAAGATGGAAGCCTCTCCCATTTCCCTGATGCCCGAAGGATTAACGACCGGCATGAGCGACGCCGATTTGAAGGACTTTTTTGCGTATTTGATGAAGAAGTAAAACGAGCTTCCAAGCTCTTTGAGAACGAACTTGGAAGTTCGTTCTACGTAGGTCGCCTCATTGACGGAAGAACCCGGTCGCGTATGGCTCGGTGAATCGTATTCTTGGTCATGCTCTCACCCCGAAACAAACCCGACCTCATGGTGAAGCTGCGCGATGTGCCGCACACGCCGGGCGTGTATGTCATGCGTGATCGGCTGGGCAGTGTCATCTATGTGGGGAAGGCGCGTGATCTGCGGAAGCGGCTGAGCAATTACTTCACGCCCGCCCGCTCGAAACTGGCAGACCGGAAGACGCGCGCACTCATCGATAGCATTTGGGATTTTGAATTCCATGAGGTGCGCAATGAAACGGAGTCTCTGCTACTGGAGGGGCAGCTCATCAAAGATCTCCGGCCTAAGTACAACGTCAGCTTCAAGGACGATAAACGCTTCCTGCTCGTGCGTGTGAATTTGCAGGATGACTTCCCGCGCTTCACGCTAACGCGCATGAAGCGGGAGGATGGTGCACGCTACTTCGGTCCCTTTGTCCATGGCAGCGCCTTGAAGACGACGATCAACTGGCTCATCAAAAAGTTTGGCCTCCGCGTGTGCAAGCCGATCCGGCCAGGAGAGAACGACTACAAGCACTGCTCCAACGACATCATCAAAAACTGCTGCGCGCCGTGCATCGGCCGTGTGACGATCGAAGAATATCAGCGGCGCATGGCGGAGGCCTGCGGCTTTCTGGAAGGCAAGGGCATGAAGGATCTGCTGGTGGTGCTGGAGGAGGAGATGCGAAAGGCGGCAGCGAAGCTCGATTTTGAAAAGGCGGCTGAACTCCGCGACATGGTGGAAGACATGCGACGGACCATCATACCCACGCGCAGCTTTGAGCGTGGAGCGCGTGCCAGGGTCATGTCCACCATCAACCCAATGGCAGATGTGAAGGAACTCCAAGAGCTGCTGCACCTGGAAAAACCGCCGCTAGTGATGGAGTGCTTCGACATCGCGAACATCGGCATGGCGCATTGCGTGGCGAGCATGGTGCGTTTTAAAAATGGCGTGCCAGACAACTCGAACTATCGCCGCTACCGCATCCGCATCGTGAGCGGCCAAAACGACTTCGCCAGCATGGCAGAAGTCATCCGCCGCCGCTTCTCACGCATACTCAGTGAAGGCCGGGAAGCGGTAGGCGATGATGAGGCTGATTTCACACAGGAGTCACCTCTTGAGGCGATGCAAAGGCTGCCCGGTGGCGTGCGTCTGCCCGATCTTGTTATTGTTGACGGCGGCAAGGGACAGCTTGGCATGGCGGTGGAGGAGTTGCAGAAGCTCGGGCTGGGTGGGTTGCCGATCGTGGGATTGGCGAAGCAGCATGAGGAAGTTTTCTTTCCGGGCGAGTCTGACCCCGTGATCATTCCGCATGATCGCGGTGCGTTAAAATTGCTTCAGCGGATTCGCGATGAGGCGCACCGCTGGGCGAATGGTTATCATCAGTTGCTACTGGGCAAGCGTGTGGCGGAAAGTCTGCTCGATGACTGCCCCGGTGTCAGTGAGGCGCGGAAGGCCAGCTTGCTCAAAGCTTTTGGTTCCGTGGCTCGGCTTCGAAAGGCGAGCGTGGAGGACATCGCCAAACTGAAGGGCATTAGCCACACGTTGGCTGAAGGCATTCTGGCGTTTCTTGAGTCGAGAAAGTGAACAAGAAGTGAGGCCTTCCAGGCCTCAGAGGTGATGGCTGGATGCCATCACTCCTTGATCCGCGCCGTGGGCTTGGCTGAGATGCCCGCAGGCCGCTGGCCTTTGCCAGGGCGATTAACATCTCCCAATTCATTGCGCGCTTGATCCGCCAGCTTGAGCAGTCTTTGCACGATATCGGTGTTCATCGCTGAGACTTCATTCATCTCGCCGACATCTTCTACGACGTTGAAGAGATTCAGAGTTGCGGTGGAGCGCTTGGCGGCACCGCCGGTGAGCTTGGACTCCAGCGGCAGATAGAGTTTCCATGGCCCGCTGCGCACCGCCTGAAGCTGATCCATGTGATAGTAAAAGAAGCTTCTCGCATCAGCCGGTGACTTTGCTTTGGCTTCGCCGAAGAGCAGTGGACGGATGTCATGTCCATCAATGGCCTGCTTGGGCAAAGCCGCTCCGGTGAGCGCTGCTAGCGTGGGCAGGATGTCGAGCATGGAGCACAGCTCACGGCATTCGCGATTCGCCGACACACGGCCCGGCCAGCGGGTGATCATGGGCATTCGCATGGCTCCTTCGCTCGTGCTATAACCCCAGCCTTTGTAGGGCGCATTGCTGCCCTGCGGAGGTTTCCGCTGTGGTGCACCGTTGTCTGAGGTCCAGATGACGAGCGTGTTTTCATCGAGCTGAAGACGCT
>JBEBGU010001008.1:0-1301 GCA_040081325.1 Prosthecobacter sp. | reverse complement strand
CTAGCCGGATAAGTGCGATCAGGGAGTTTACGATAGCTCTCACTCGACATTAAAGGTGCGATTGCTAAGCACGATCAAATAGCTACACTTTTCCCATGAACATTCCCACCGGCCTCCTTGACCGCTTGCTGGCACCATTTTCCGATTCTCTTGATGAAAAGGCGGCTAGGGCACTCATCGAGCTTCGTGCCGATGATGAAACTCAGGCTTACATCGAAGATCTTGCCGAGAGGTCACGAGAGGGTCTCCTGTCTGCTGAAGAGCAACGCCAGTATTTGAGTTACGCTAATGCCATTTCCGTCATCTCTTTGCTACAAGCGAAAGCCCGCCGTCACCTTCGCCAGATCAGCCAAGCGAGATGAACGCACAGACGAAGCAGATGGTGCGTGAGCGTGCTGGCAACCGATGTGAATATTGCAGACTCCAGCAGCAGCATGAGCCGCTCGTGCGATTTCATATTGAACATGTCATCGCGCGTCAGCATGAAGGCGGTGATGAACCGGGGAACCTCGCGCTCGCCTGCTTTAACTGCAATGTACACAAAGGGACCAATCTGGCAGGTATTGACCCCGACTCGAATCAGTTGGAGCGCTTGTTCAATCCACGCTTGGACGATTGGGAAATACACTTTGATCGAAATGATGCGTGGATCGTTGGAAAGACTGCGATCGGCAGAACCACAGTCTGGCTCCTGGAGATGAACAGCGATGAACGAGTCGAATTGCGTCAGGAGCTGTCCGACGACGGCAAGCACCTTTGATCACGCGATTTCTTGCCCCACGTTCAGTTCGATTTAACTTCGCCACATCATGACCCACGCCGTACTCAGCCTCCTCAAAGAAAGCCGTCACCCTATGCGCATCGACCTGATCGGGGTCGCGGGATCGGGGATGAGTGGGCTGGCGCTGCTGCTGCTGGCGCTGGGGCATAAGGTGAGCGGCTCTGACAAGGCAACGACGGTGGAAACGGATCGCCTGCAGAAGCTGGGGCTGCAATTCTTCCACGGGCACTCGGAGCGCGAGGTGGAGGACTGCGACATGGTGATCTACTCCAGCGCGATCAAGCCGGGCAACGTGGCTTATGAGGCGGCTTATAAAGGCGGCATCCCGCTGGTGCGGCGTGCGGAGGCGCTGGCGGCGGTGATGGCGAACAAGAAGGGCGTGGTGGTCGGTGGTACGCATGGGAAAACAACGACTTCGGCGCTGACGGCGCATGTGCTGCGGCAGGGTGGGATGAAGCCGAGTCACTATGTCGGCGCGGAGATTCCAATCCTGGGATCGAATGCTCACTGGGATGCTGAG
>JBEBGU010001007.1:0-1302 GCA_040081325.1 Prosthecobacter sp. | reverse complement strand
CCCTGATACTCACCACCGATCTTCTCCAAGAAGACGCGATTCACACCCGAGAGCACGAATTCACCGACGAACATCTGCTTCTCAAAGGGGCCGAATTTCCCGCCCGTGAGATCGCAGCGCAGTCCGGTGGTGCTTTGGCCGAACTTCACATACGGCAGCCACACGGCGGGCAGGCAGTAGCCAGGCACTTGCGTCACTGCTTCGGCGACGGTGATGCCATCGAGCAGCTTCGCGGGTGGTTTCACGGGTGAGTCAGGGCGCTTGGCATCGGCGAGCGCATCGGCGTGGCCGAAATATGCGCCTTGGCGAATATGCATGATGGGGCTTGTGGGCGTCCAGTTGCCTTGCTGATCGGTGCCAAAGATGTCGCCCTCCGCATTCAGGCCGATGCCACACGGACTGCGGAAGCCTGCGGAGAAACCAGTCGCTGTCGTGCTGCCCTTTTTTGTGATGATGCTCCAGCCACGCCAGAGCGGCTGCTTGGCCTCATCGCCCGCACCATCCCAGACTTTGCCCATCGAGCAGTTGAGCGTGTTGTGCATGTTGCCTTCACGATCAAACACCGGGCCGTAAGCATACTCATGGTAGGCACCGGAGACGCCCCAGCCTTTGCTCGCGGCGATGTATTCATCGGCGACAACATCTTTGTCGGTATCGCGCAGGCGGGTGACCTCGCTACGCTGCGTGACGTAGAGATCGCCCTCGTGATACGCGAGTCCCAGGATCTCGTGCATGCCGCTGGCGAAGAGCTTGTAGCCGAGATTGGCGACGGTCGGCGGCTCAGCGCTCGGTTTCTCGATGATCCAGACTTCCCCTTTGCGAATGGAGACGGCGAGCTTGCCATCTGGCATCACGGCGAGTCCGCTGGCCTCCATGTTCACGCCGGGCGGGGTTTCCAGAGTGACCGTACGGTAGTAGTCGGACTGCTCCTGGGAATAAAGGCTCGTGGCTAGTGCGAGCAACAGGCTGATTTGTCTTACCATGAGATCACCTCCTTCGATTCCTTGCCGTTGATTTTGGTGGTGCGCTCGAAACCCTTCTTCACGGGCCGCAGCGTGTCTTCCACTGACTGTCCATCCAGTGTGTAAAGCATCGTGGGCACGCCGTCTTTTCCGAGGCGATAGCCGGTGAACTCTCGTGTGCCGGTGGCGGCGGGGAGTTCCTTCACGTCGGTGCCGAGCGGCTTGATGGCGGCCATCTCGCGGCTCTGCCAGTTGCTCATGGCATCTAGGAAACGGCCTTTCCAAATCAGCGCCCAGCGGGATTGCGCGGCATCAAAGGCGGCGTGAATGCCCTGAGGGA
>JBEBGU010000343.1:0-5149 GCA_040081325.1 Prosthecobacter sp. | reverse complement strand
CCGCAGACCCAAAAAAACAGCCAGCAGGCCCAACAAAACCGACCGGATGATCGTGATTTCCTGTCGGGTGTGCGCAAAAAGCTGTCGGGTGTGCGTGATTTCCAGTCGGGTGACCGTGATTTCCTGTCGGGTGTGCGTGAAAAGCTGTCGGGTGTGCGTGAAAAGCTGTCGGGTGATCGTGATTTCCTGTCGGGTGTGCGCGAACTCCTGTCGGGTGATCGTGATTTCCTGTCGGGTGATCGTGATTTCCTGTCGGGTGTTCGTGAATTCCTGTCGGGTGATCGTGTCTTTTCTCGACCCCTTAGCGGCCTTTTCAGCCGCTTTCAGCCCTCGACATTCGTCATTCGTCATTCGTCAGTCGTCATTCCTTGCTATTGCTCGTAAGAACCGCTTTCATTTCACTCCAAATCAATCTTTTTTCGATACCTAATGCCCGAATCCGACTTCAAGCCTCTCTCCAACTTCATCTGGGCCGTCGCGGACCTGCTTCGAGGTCCCTATCGTCCGCCGCAGTATGAGCGGGTGATGCTGCCGATGACCGTGCTTCGTCGCTTTGATTGCGTGCTGGAGTATTCGAAGGCCAAAGTGTTGAAAAAGTATGAGCAGCTTCAGGTGGTCGGGAAGGTCAAGAACGTGGATGCCACGCTGAATGCGCTGGCGACGGATGAAGAAGGGAACTCCCTCGGCTTTCACAATCACAGCAAGCTGAATTTCCAGCTCCTCAAAGGCGATGCGGACAATCTGGTCCGTCACCTTCAGGACTACATTAATGGCTTCTCGGAGAACGTGAAGAAGATCTTTGACCGCTTCGAGTTCGACAAGGAAATCGAGAAGATGGAGGAGTCGAACCGGCTCTTCCTTGTCGTGTCCAAGTTTGCGGACATGGACCTGCATCCGGGTCGGGTGGACAACATGACCATGGGTCTGGTGTTTGAGGACCTCATCCGCCGCTTCAATGAATCGGCCAATGAGACAGCCGGGGACCACTTCACCCCGCGTGAGGTCATCCGCCTCATGGTGAATCTCATCCTCGGACCGGATGATGATATCATCCGTGGGGGAAGTCCCATCATTACCATTTGCGACCCGACTTGCGGCACGGGCGGCATGTTGTCGGAGGCGCAGAACTGGATTCGTGAGCACAACGAAGACGCCATCGTGAAAGTCTTCGGCCAGGACTACAACCCGCGCTCCTACGCTGTCGCTGCGGCGGACCTTTTGATCAAAGGCCACCGGGACAGCCGCATTGAGTTTGGCAATACGCTGACTGAGCCACCTTTCGTCGATGTCGAGGGCTTCGACTACATGCTGGCGAATCCTCCCTTCGGTGTGGACTGGAAGGCAGAGCAGAAGGAGATCAGCCGTTGGAAAACCTTCAATGGCTACGAGGGCAAGCTACCGCGTGTGAATGATGGTGCGCTGCTCTTCCTTATTTACATGCTTTCCAAGCGGCAGGACTGGCAGGCTTCCGCCCCGGTGAGTTCCAACAAACGCGGCACTCGCATCGCTATCGTTTTCAATGGCTCCCCATTGTTCACTGGCGGCGCAGGTTCCGGGGAGAGTGACATCCGCCGCTGGGTCATCGAGAACGACTGGCTGGAGGCCATCGTGGCCCTGCCGGAGCAGATGTTTTATAATACCGGCATCGGCACCTTCATCTGGATCGTCACGAACCGGAAGGACAAGAAACGCAAGGGCAAGATCCAGCTCATCGACTGCCGGGACCGCTGGGCACCCATGAAACGCAGCATGGGGGACAAGCGCCGTTACCTGGATGATGCCACCATCGCTGCTTTGACGAAGGAGCACGGCAAGTTTGCCGCCACGGAGACGAGCAAGATTTTCGACAACACCGACTTCGGATACCGCCGCATCACCATCGAGCGCCCGCTGCGCCTCAAGTTCCAGATCACCCCAGAGGCCAAGGATCGCTTCCTCAATGCCTGCCCGGAGCTGTTTGATGCCATCGAGGACGTGGAAGAAGAGCTGGGCACCGATGCCCACATGGACTGGAATCAGGTCTGGGAGGCAGTGCAGGAAACCGTGAAGGTTGCCTCCGTCTCCTGGGAGCCGGGGGCCAAAGGCGCGGTGCAGAGGAAGCTCTTCCGGGATGCCTTCACCACCGTGGACCCAAAGGCGGAGAAGGTCATCGCCAAGCGCCAGACTTTGGCGACGCGTGACTCTGCCAATCCTCGGAAGGAACTTTATGGCCTGTATCCCGACCCGGAAAAGCCCGGACGTGCCATCACCTATGAGATGGATGCCAGCCTGCGTGACAATGAAAACGTCCCGCTCAAGGAGGACATCGTCGAGTTCTTCCTCCGGGAGGTGCGGCCTTATGTGCCGGATGCCTGGATCAATGCCGATGATAAACTCAAAGACGAGCAAGACGGCAAGATTGGCAAAGTGGGCTATGAGATCAATTTCAACCGCGTCTTCTTCAAGTATGAGCCGCCGCGCCCGCTCAAAGTCATCGACAAAGAACTCGCGGCGGTAGAGCAGCGGATTCTGAAGCTCTTGAAGGAGGTTACGGAGTGAAGCAGCAGAAGCTCATCCGACTCAAGTTCTTATTGGAGGATATTGAGCAAGGCTGGTCGCCCGAGTGCGACAATACACCTGCTGAAGGCGATCAGTGGGGAGTGCTAAAGGCTGGATGCACCAATGGAGAGAGGTTCAATCCAGCGCAGAACAAACGCTTGCCCGAAGGAGTCGAGCCAGTCACCGAATTGGAAGTTAAGCGGGGAGATATTCTCATGAGCCGCGCAAACACGACTGAGTTGCTTGGCAGTGCGTCTTATGTTCATGAGACACCTCCGAGGCTGTTGCTGTGCGACAAGATTTACAGGTTGAAGGTCAATACAGCAAAGATTGATGGGCGCTTTTTGGTTTCTTTTCTGAGGTCGAATGAAGCGCGCAAACAAATGGAAGCAGAAGCTTCCGGCAGCAGTGCCTCCATGCAAAACATTGGGCAAGACACTGTCAGGAACCTGTGGGTTCCATTGGTGGAATGCACCATCCAGAAACGCATCGCCAACTATCTCGACCGGGAAACCGCCGAGATCGACGAGTTGATCGGGGAGAAGGAAGGGATGCTGACCTTGCTGGAAGAAAAGCGCTCCGCCCTCATCAGCCACCTCGTGACGCGCGGCGTGAATGCCAAAGTCACGCTGAAGGATTCAGGATTTCCATGGCTGGGTTCTATCCCCAAACATTGGCCGACCCAGCGCTCTAAACGGCTTCTGATCGAGCGTGATGAACGGTCCGTGACCGGCGAGGAAGAAATGCTGACGGTCTCTCATCTCACAGGCGTGACCAAGCGTTCGGTGAAAGATGTGAACATGTTCGAGGCCGACTCCAATGAAGGCTACAAGTGCTGTTCCCCCGGAGATTTGGCGATCAATACCCTGTGGGCTTGGATGGGGGCGATGGGAGTGTCCCAAGACGAAGGCATCGTCAGTCCTGCCTACCATGTTTATCGGATCACGGATGACCTGTTGCCAGCCTATGTGGATGCTTTGGTGAGAACGCCAGCCTTTGTGGCTGAGGTCACCCGGTTCTCCAAAGGTGTCTGGTCTTCCCGATTGAGGCTTTATCCCGAAGGCCTGTATGAGGTCTGGCTACCTGTGCCGCCACTCAAAGAACAAGCCGCGATTGTTGAAACCATCCAGCAAGAGAAGACCAAGTCAGGTGTTCTTGAATCAGCGTTGCGTGATTCCATCACCCTCCTCAAAGAACGCCGCGCCGCATTGATTACAGCAGCGGTGACGGGATAGATTGCCATTCCCGCACATTCCACCTAATTTATCCGCATGAGAATCGACGAGATCACCCTCAAGAACTTCAAGAAGTTTGAGCAACAGCAGTTTCGTTTTGCGCCCAGTTTTAATCTGCTGGTTGGGCGGAATGGAAGCGGCAAAACGACGATCTTGGATGGAATCAGCGTCGCCATGGGATCGTGGCTCCTAGGCATGGCTTCATTCAATAAAGCCTGCAAGGCCCGCTCCATTGAGCGGGAGGAGGCGAGGCTGAAGTGCATCCAATACAACAAGGATGGGAGCCGCTTTGTGCGGTATGAGTATCAGCACCCGGTCGTCGTCCAGGCACGTGGTGAGGTGGTTGGGGAGGTTCTAGAATGGCGGAGAACCCTGGAAAGCCAGTCTGGCCGGACCACCACGACGGGTGCGTCCAACATCAAATGGCTGGCAACCAAAGCGGGGCGCATGGCCATGCGGGGGGAAGAAGATGTCACGCTGCCCTTGATTTCCTATTACGGCACGGGGCGGATATGGCAGCAACCTCGCGATCTCAAAGCCAAGAGAGAGTCCAGCAACACGAAGGCTTCCAAGAGCCGGTTGAAGGGGTATCTCAACAGTCATGATCCGCGTTCCGATGCCAACGCGCTCTTTCGCTGGATTCAGACCCAGCAATACATTGACCTGCAGGAGGGCAATGCACCGGAGCTGAACGCGGTCAAGAAAGCGATTCTTGGCTGTATTGAAGGTGGCAGACGAATCTACTTTTCAGTGAAGCTGGCAGACCTCATTCTGGAGATCGAGGGTCAGGAGCGGCAACCCTTTAACAACCTCAGTGATGGTTACAGGAACATGATTGCGATGGTCGGTGACATCGCGTGGAAGGCGGTGCAGCTCAACCCGCACCTAGGAAGCAAGGCAGCCGCAGAGACACCGGGAATCGTTCTCATTGATGAGCTGGATCTGCACCTGCATCCCACCTGGCAGAGACGTGTCATTGAAGACCTGCGGCGGACCTTTCCCAAGATTCAGTTCATCTGCACGACGCATTCGCCCTTCATCGTACAGACTGCCCGCGCGGACGAGTTGATAAGCCTGGATGGACCGACGATCCCGAACACGGCCAAGCTCGGTATCGAGAACATCGCGGAGGACATCATGGGCGTGGGGAACCTGGAGGTAAGCCCGCGTTATCTGGAGATGAAGGAGGCAGCCAAGGAATATCTGCTGACGCTGGAGGAGGCGGCAAGTTCTCCGCGTGACAAGCTGGCGGCGTATGAAAAACGCCTCGCCGAGGGCCTGGGCCCCTTTGCCGACAATCCGGCGTTTCAAGCCTTTCTGGAACTCAAACGTGCTGCCAAGCTTGGCGTGCGTGAAGGTGCCAACGGTCACTAACT
>JBEBGU010000342.1:0-5170 GCA_040081325.1 Prosthecobacter sp. | reverse complement strand
GTCACATGACCGAGGCCGAGAAGCGCGAGTATTTGAAGAACTACGAAGCGAAACTCATCTCGCCCGCCGAGGAAGCTCTGTGGAAGCGCGGCGCCTCGAATGCCGGCTATCATTACCTCGGCTGCGCAAAGACCTTCGCGCTGATGGGTAAGGCTTTCGCGGAGGCGCTGATCGGGCCGGTAAAAGATTGAGGGTAAAAAATGGCAAGCCAACCAATCCGATCTCAAACCTTTTACCCTCAACTTTTTACCAGCCAATGAAACTGTCCTTCCTGCTTCTTGCCCTCGCGTCCTCCTCGTTTGCAGCGGGCAAGAGTGATCAAACTCCACCGCCCGATTTCACCAAGGGCGATGCGATCCCGGCCAAAGCCAAACACGACTGGAATCTCGGTGCCACAGGCCTGCGCGGATGGATGCACTCCGACACGATGGTGACGAGTGACGCTCGGCAGATCGCTATCACGAAAGTGGAGCCGAAGTCGCCTGCTGATGGCGTAATCGCCGTGGGTGATGTGATTCTTGGCGTTGGTGGAAAAGCGTTTTCCGTCGATCCACGCACGGAAATGGGTCTCGCGCTCACCACCGCAGAAACGGAGGCCGGCGGCGGCAAGTTGATGCTCACGCGCTGGCGTGCGGGAAAGACGGACGAGGTCGTTTTGAAGCTCCCGGTGCTCGGCAGCTACTCGCCGACAGCTCCGTTTGATTGCCAGAAATCGAAACGAATCCTCGAGCAAGGCTGCCAAGGGATCGCAGCCCGCATGGTTGCCCCGGATTACGCCAATCAAGACCCCATTCCGCGCTCGCTGAATGCACTGGCCTTGCTGGCGAGCGGTGATGCCGCCTACCTGCTGCAGATCAAAAAAGAGGCGGAATGGGCGGCGGCGTATTCATCGGACAGCATGCAGACGTGGCACTACGGCTACGTGATGATGTTCCTCGGCGAGTATGTGGCCGCCACGGGTGATCAGTCGGTGATGCCGGGCTTGAAACGCCTCGCGCTGGAGTCCGCGAAAGGTCAGAGCGCTGTCGGCTCATGGGGTCATGGCTTTGCAAAGCCCGATGGACGTCTGGGCGGCTATGGCATGATGAACTCACCCGGCGTTCCACTGACGATCTCGCTCGTGCTCGCGCGTGAAGCGGGTGTCAAAGATCCAGCGGTGGATCTCGCCATCGAACGCAGCGCTCGACTGCTGCGCTTCTACATTGGCAAAGGAGCCATCCCTTACGGCGATCATCATCCGTGGATCGAGAATCATGAGGACAATGGCAAGTGCGGCATGGTGTCGGTGCTCTTCAGCCTGCTCGGCGAATCCAAAGGCGCGGAGTTCTTCTCGCGCATGAGCCTCGCCTCGCACGGCCCTGAGCGCGACACCGGTCACACCGGCAATTTCTTCAACATGCTCTGGGCCATGCCCGGCGTGGCTCACTCCGGCCCTCAGGCCACGGGCGCATGGATGCAGGAGTTTGGCGCGTGGTATTATGATCTGGCTCGACGTTCGGACGGCAGCTTTTTGCATCAAGGTCCGCCGGAACGAGGCAACGACAGCTATCACGGCTGGGATTGCACAGGCGCTTACTTGCTGGCCTACGCGATGCCGCTGAAGAAAATCCATCTCACCGGCAAGAAACCCAGTGCAGTGCCTCAGCTCGATGCCGCCACCGCCCAAGCAATCGTCAACGACGGTCGTGGCTGGAACAACAAAGACCGCAACAGCTTCTACGATGCCTTGAGCGACGAACAATTGCTCGAACGCCTGCGCAACTGGTCACCCATCGTTCGTGAGCGAGCCGCAATGGCTCTCGGTCGCCGCAAGAGCGCTCCAGTCGCCGCTTTGATCGACATGCTCGCGTCTCCGAGCCTCGACGCCCGCTACGGAGCCTGTCAGGGCCTGATCTTCCTCCGCGGACGTGCAGCACCGGCGGTCAATGCTTTGCAAAAGACACTCGCCGACACCGATCTCTGGCTGCGCATCAAGGCCGCTGAGGCACTCGCCGCCATCGGCAAACCTGCCACGAAGACCGTGCCGCAGTTGCTCGAACTGCTGGCGCAGGTGGACACGAAAAACGACCCGCGTGGCATGCAGCAGCGCTACCTCACGTTTGCGCTGTTTGACCGCGATGGGATGCTCAGTCGCTCGCTCGATGGAGTGGATCGCGAGGCGCTCTACACGGCGGTGAGAGCCGGATTGAAGAATCAAGATGGTCGCGCACGCGGCAGCATCGGTTCGGTCTATCGCCATCTCTCCACGGACGACATCAAGCCGCTGCTACCAGCCATCCACGAGGCCATCGTCCAACCCGCGCCGAGCGGAGAGATGTTCGCCGACGGCATTCGAGTGGAAGGCCTGCGCCTGCTCGCCCAGCATCACATCGAGGACGGCATCCACGCCCTCGTGACCTACGCTCGCGACCAAAATCCCTGGTCGAGTCAAAACCGGACGCCAGAGCTCATGAAGATCCTCCTCACCTACGGCACGCACGCCAAGGTGGTGATTCCAGATTTGGAGAAGCTCGCTCACTACTTCGAGAAGGAAGAGAAAGACTTCCCCAAACACCTCGGCCTTCAAAAAGCGAACTCCCTTCGCGATACGATCAAGGCCATCGAAGCCAGCACAGACACACCAGCCCTCATCCAGCTCCACTAGCATGAAGCTCACCTTCTTGTGCCTCCTCACCATCGCCATGTCCATCTCCGCTGCTGTGCCTCCGACGGAAAAGAAGCCCGTCACGGACGAATACCACGGCGTGCAGGTGGTGGATGAGTTTCGCTGGCTTGAAGATGGCGACTCAGCGGCGGTGAAAGCGTGGACTACCGCACAGAATCAATACTCTCGTGCCTGGCTGGATTCACGGGCAGATCGGGCACAGATCGAGTCAAAGTTGAAGGCGCTTTATGCGCAAGACACGCCCTCACATACAGGTCTCGTCGCACGGCCTGGACTTCTTTTTGCGCTGAAGTTTCAGCCGCCGAAGCAGCAGCGACTGCTCGTCACGCTCACGTCGCCGAATGACTTGGCGTCGGAAAAAGTCGTGCTCGATCCGAATGAGATCGAGCCCAAGGGCCAGGTGGCGATGGATTGGTTTGTGCCGTCGCCAGATGGCAAACTCATCGCCGTGTGTCTGTCGGAACATGGCAGCGAGGATGGCGCGCTGCACTTTTACCGGACTGACACGGGCGAGCCTCTGCCGGATCAAATCAAACGCGTGCAATACCCGACCGGAGGCGGCAGCGCGGCATGGACGCCGGACAGCAAAGGCATCTTCTACACGCGCTATCCGCACGCAGGCGAGCGACCCGAGGCCGATCTGAACTTCTACCAGCAGATCTATTTTCACCAACTCGGCGCGCCCGCGAGCAACGATGAATACTCCGCCGGAAAAGACTTCCCACGCATCGCCGAGATCGAACTGCACACCTCAGATGATGGCCGCTGGTTGCTCGCCAGCGTGGCGAATGGCGATGGCGGCGAGTTCTCTCATCACCTCCGCGAAACCAAGACAGGCTCGCCTTGGCGACAGATCACTCGGCATGAAGATGGCATCAAGGAGATCGACTTCAGCCATGATGGAGCCGAGCTGTATCTGCGCTCCGTAAAGGACTCGCCACGCGGCAAACTGCTGCGGATGCCCACCACCGGCGAGCTGGGCGAGGCAAAGGTGACCGTGCCGGAGAGTGATGCGGTGATCGAGGGCTTCCTGCTCACGGCCAAACATCTTTTCATCGCCGACATGATCGGTGGCCCTTCACGCCTTCGGCAGTTGGATCTGGATGGCAGCCAAGAGAGCATCGTTCCCATGCCCGTCGCGACGGGACTCGGCGGACTGCTCGTCATGGATGAGCGCCTTCTTTTTCGCCAAACCAGCTTCGTCGCACCTGCCGCATGGATGCTCTACGACCCTGCTCAAACGAGCGTGGAGAAAACCGCGCTCTTCAACACCTCTCCTGTGGATTTTGGCGACATCGAGGCCGTGCGTGAGTTCGCCGTCAGCAAAGATGGAACGAAGGTGCCGATCAATATTCTCCGCCGCAAAGGCACGCCGCTTGATGGCAGCAATCCCGCTCTGCTGTATGCCTACGGAGGCTACGGCCACTGCATGAGGCCCAGCTTCAACTTCGAGCATCGCTTATGGTTTGATCGCGGTGGCATCTACGTCGTCGCCAACATTCGCGGCGGTGGTGAATACGGCGAGGAATGGCATCTCGCGGGCAATCTGACAAAGAAGCAAAACGTCTTTGATGACTTCGCCGCCTGTGCTGAGCACCTCATCCAGCGCGGCTACACACGCGCTGAAAAACTCGCCGTCGAAGGCGGCAGCAACGGCGGTTTGCTCATGGGAGCCTTTCTCACACAGCATCCGCAGCTCGCGCGTGCCGTCGTCGCGCATGTGGGACTCTACGACATGCTGCGCGTCGAGCTTGATCCGAACGGAGCCTTCAACGTCACCGAGTTTGGCACCGTAAAAGACCCCGCACAGTTCCGCGCCCTCCACGCCTACTCGCCCTTTCATCAGGTGAAAAACGGCACGGCCTATCCAGCGGTCTTTTTCCTCGCTGGCGAGACCGACGGGCGAGTCAATCCCGCGCACAGCCGTCGCATGACGGCCGCGCTGCAATCCGCCACCAGCTCTGCGAACCCCGTGCTCGCCCGCTTCAGCTCCGCATCAGGACACGGCATGGGCACCGCCTTGTCCGAGAAGATCGCGCAGAAGGCAGACGTGCTGGCCTTCCTCTTCGACCAGCTCGGAATGACTTCCAAATGATTGCCGCCTCATGACATCCATGAGGCATCGCAGCTACCTCCGCAACGCATTGATCAGCTCGTCCACCTTGTTGATGAGGTCCTGCATCTGCTGCTGATTGTAGCCGCCATCGGCACCCATGCCCAGCGTGCTGACGCCGTTGCTGTTGTTGCTGGTGCCGGAGATGGCGTTATTGAGATCGTTGATCGTCGCCCGCTGCTGGATGTCGGCATTGAGCGAGGTGAGTTGACTGCGCATCTCTGCCGATGAGTTCGGCGAGTTGTTCGCGGGTTTGGATGGATCGAAAGCCATGGTGTTAAAGAAGAAGGTTGTTGGCAAAAGAATGAAGGCAGGAGAATGGGGATTCAGAAAAGAGGCATTTCATTCTTCTGCCTTCATTCTCCTGCCAGTAAGTCATGGCGTTACGGACT
>JBEBGU010000341.1:0-5171 GCA_040081325.1 Prosthecobacter sp. | reverse complement strand
GGCGATGAAGCCGTCTCCCTGGGCGATGATGAAGGCCCGCCAGACGAGGGAGCGTGGCTCGATCTTGCTGCCTGTCCAGGTGGGGGTGGTGGAGAGGCTGAGCACTTCCTGAGCGACCCATTCATGGGGTGTAGCGCGGATGGTGTCGAGCATTCGGGCTTTCTGCTCGGCATCGAGATCAGCGAGGAAGACGGGATCACGTGCGCCACGGACGAAGGCGGGTTTGACGACCCAGCGGTCTGGCTGTGAGAGCACGAGATCGAGCTCGCGCTTCTGACCACACCACCAAGTGGGCACGCAGGGGAGGAGTAATTCTTCACCCAGCAAGTGTCGGCAGAGGCCTGGCATGAAGGGGTGCAGGGCAGGGGTCTCCACCAATCCAGCACCGAGTCCATTGGCCATGGCGATGCTGCCGTTGCGCCAGGCCTCTAGCAGCCCTGGGGCACCGAGCAATGAGCCTGAATTGAGTTCGAGGGGATCGCAAAAGACGTCATCGACATGGCGGACCATGACATCGACACGGCGCAGACCTTCGAGGGTTTTCAGATGCAAATGACGGTCGCGAACGGTGAGATCGGCACCCTCGACCAGAGGAAAACCGAGGTAGCGTGCTTTGAAGGCATGCTCAAAGTAGGTTTCATTATAGGGCCCCGGTGTGAGCATGAGGATGCCGGCATCTCCGCTGCGGCGCTTGGGGGCGAGGGAGCGGAGCATGTCGCGCTTCATCTCAAAGTAGGCGGCGAGTCGCTTGACCTTGGAGGCATTGAACTCCTCGGCATAGACGTTGGCGAGGATGATGCGGTTTTCTAAAGCATACCCATGTCCACTGGGAGCCTGGGCACGGTCGGCGAGTACACGCCAATGGCCATCGGCTCCACGAACGAGGTCGCTGCCCATGGTGAAGACAAAGCGCCCACCCGCAGGAATGATCCCGCGAACGGGTCTGAGGTAGCCGGGGTTCGCATAGACGAGGCTGGGGGGCAGTAGGCCGTCACGCAGTAGTTTTTGCGGACCATAGAGGTCTGACAGGATGGCGTTGAGCAAGCGCCCGCGCTGATCGAGACCGCGCTGAACCTGCTGGAATTCTTCCAGAGCGAGAATGAAGGGCAGGGTATCCAGCGACCAAGGGCGGCTGGTGCCCAAAGCGTCGTCGTAGATGTTGTAAGTGACGCCATGGTCGCGCAGCAGTCGCTGGATGCTGTCGGCGCGGACGCTGAAGTCGCTCTTCGTACACTGATTGAGAAAGCTGCCGAAAGTCTTCCAGTGCGCACGCAACTCACCATTCGGCAGTAGCATTTCGTCATAAATCCCAGGCTCTGGCCGGTAGCCAGTCACACCAGAAGTCCGTTCTGGCGATTGTGTTTGGGATTGAGCGCTAGACGACGGTGCTGCTGGAGGCATTGGCTATTCGGTAGGCTTTGGATATGCGCCAGAATCGGGCCAAGTGAGAGTCTATGTATAGATTCTCACTCCAAAGCTGGAAGAACCTAGTGCCGTAAGTCTGAGCGGATACTAATTAGCGGCTTCCAGGCATCATCTGACCGTAACGGGAATTACCTTCCCACTTGGTAGGACGGTTCCATGGAAGCGTGCTGTCACTTACGGTGGGGGCCACGCGTTCGCGGCGTTTGGGTTCATCTGCTGAATTGCAGGAAACAAGAGATGCAGCAGCAACGGTAATGGCCAACGAAAGGTAAATGATCCGGGATTTCATATCGCCACTTCTACGCATGAATCACGGTTACTGATACAGGTTTTCCAAAATCACCTGATCTCCAGGAGCAATACGGAGGCCAGTAGCCAAGGTCTCAGGAACAATGTTAGCGACAGTGCGCTCACCCTCGATGGAAAGTACACTGAGTTTACCCACGGTTTGAGTGCCACGGACGACCAAGAGTTTAGTGGCATCACTGATACCGAGTGTCTTGCCTGCATTCACCACGACAAAACCCCACTCATTGTTCACTGCCACGATTCTGGCGTCTAGGCTGTTGCGATCAAAAGACTTTTTGCGGTCAGCGATCTTGCGGGTGACTTCATCAAGGCCACGATTGGTATCGACCATCTTGGCTTCTTCGGCTTCGACTTCTTTCTTCTTGGCCTCCATCTGGGCTTGGAACTCAGCGGTGGATTTTTTCATGCCATTGATCTGCTCGACCATCGTTTCGGGCTTCATATCCTTCGGCAGTTTTTCCAATTTGATGCGCAGATCGCTGCCCTTCTTATTGGCCGCATCGAGCTTATCCGTTACCAACTTGGTATCGTTATCAGCTTGAGCGATCTTGAGCTTCTGCGCTTTGACTTTTTCTGTTTGGATTTCGAGATCCTGCTGAATTTTGGCGATTTCTCCGCCGACTTTGTTCACTTCTGCGACAATGGAATTGGCAGCACTCAGTGCGCCCTGCACTTGAACATTGACGGCTGTGACGTCACTGCGGACTTTGGCAAATTCACGCCCGTTTTGGTAGGCAAAAAAGGTGGATACAAGAATCAGCAGTGCGCTGAGGATGAAGAGGACTTTTGTCATGGAAGGGAAAGGAGAAAGGGTGAGTTAGCGGTAGCGAGAGTACTCTAGCTGACGTTGGATCAAGGCTTAGCAGGGGCGGCACCGAAAGGATCTGCGGTGCTTGGCGCTGCTGGGGTGCCTGTCGGTGCGGGAGTCGCGGGTGCGGGTGCTGCGCCAAAAGGATCAGCGCCCATTGCAGGAGCTGCTGGGGCGGCGGCAGGTGCGGGAGCTGCGCCAAAAGGGTCAGCGCCCATTGCGGGTGCTGCTGGGGCAGCGGCAGGTGCGGGAGCTGCGCCGAAAGGATCAGCACCCATCGCAGGTGCTGCTGGAGCAGCGGTGTCCATTGGAGCGGCGGCTCCTGTAGCGGGCGGCTCTGCTGATTTAGAGTCTGCGGAGGGAGCTGCATCTGACTTGGAGCTTTGTGTCGCTGAGGCAACGACCATGTCACCTGCACGAATAGTATCACCCTCAGCAAGACTTCCCTTAACCACTTCGGCCACAGCTCCATTCTGCTCCACATTCATCACCTTGAGCTTGGCGATCACATTGGCACCGCGTTTCACATCAAGGTTGGCATTAGCGATAACGCCACCTGAGTTGCCTTTATTCAAGGTCGCAAACTGCCACTCGGGGAAGAATCGGCTCACGCGAGCTGTGAAGGCTGTGTCTAAAATACCGCGACGGCCTTTGGCTTCTGTATCTCTGAGGGTTGCGGTTTGCGCTATGACGTTTTCATACTGAGCTTTCGCAGAAGCTAGCCGTTGTGTTTGGTTGGCGACGCCAGCTTCAGCCTCGGCCTGTTCTTTTTTGTACTTGTCGATTTGAGCGAGAAGTTTTTCGACATCACCTGCCTCTTCGATTTGCTTCTGCTGAGCGGCAACCTGTTGCTCGATTTGTTCGAGATTTCCCTTCAGTAGCTTCAGGCCTTCTTCTTTCTCTGTTGCGTCCTGAGCTAGCTTTACTGTTTCTGCTTTGTTGGTTTCCAGGTCTTTTTGGGCGCTGTCCAAAGAGGTCTTTTTAGCGACTAAGGCTTCATCTCCTTGCACCTTCCGCTCTTGGGCAGATTTTAAATTTAACTTTCCGAAACGTTCGCGATCACGCTCATGAAGGAGGTCCTTCTGGTTAGACCAAGCGAAATAGCAAGCTGCGCCGAGGCAGGCTGCCGAGAGAAATGAGAGAATCTTCCAGACCATGTTTGTGTGAAAATTGGGATTAAGACCCTTCTTTTACAGACTTCCGGCTTTTTCGACAACACCAATTTTCGTTGATCTCAAATTATCGGTCAAAGGGGCCTAGATTCGGGCTTGCGGAATGCACAGCTAGAGCCTATCAAAACGGCGTCAGGGGCCGTGGATGCTCAGCTTGTGAACCCCGCCAGGTCCTGACGGAAGCAACGGCAGCATGCCTGTTTATGCTGCGGTCCCCTGGCATTTTTTTCCGTCGTTGTGCGTCCTTTATGACGCTTGTTCTTTTTATTTGAGGAGCATCTGCACCCAAATCTGAGCATTCAATTCGATGATCAAGGTCACGATCAGAGCTAGCGTGAGGCCGAGTGCACCGACGATGCTGATCTCAAAGAGCTTGGTCAGTCCCAAGGCCAACGGTGAGACGCCGACATCTCCGAGTGTGGTGAACTCACGCCGCCTCAGGCGGAATGAAAGAGCGAATACGAGTGCTGAAATGGCGGCGGCGGCAGCGAGTGTCAGCGCTAGCACGCAGAGCGCGAGAGCTTGTACCTGAAACAGGGTGCTCATCAGAGTGTCGTATTCTTCGCGCGGACGGATGAGCTGCGCAGGATTACTGCCTTTTAAATAATGGCCGGTCAGTAGTGCTTCCGACTTGGCATCTTTTGGCGCCACGAGGATGGCGCTGAGTTCGTAGGCGGCATTGTCGCCATGAAAATGAAAGCCGCTGAGATTCTTGTCGGTGACTTCGTTGAACATGCGCACACTAACGTTGGCTACCACGTTGTCGGCTTCGGTTTTAAGCACGGCGTCTTTGGTTGTAGCGACATCATCGTGGCCATGAGCTAGGCCTTGGATCAGCCAGACGGTTTTCAGATCGACAAAGACGGCGTCGTCATCAGGTGTGCCGTTTGAGGCGAGAATACCTGTGATGCGCATCTTTAATGGATACACGCCTGCCATGTCGAAGACTTGCTCTTGGGATGAAAAAATGGCGTCGCCAGGCTTTAACCCGCGCCGCTGAGCCACTCGTGCGCCGATGACGCAATCGCCAAGGCGTGTGAGCATTTTTCCAGAGTCGATGTGCAGTCGGCGGAAAGTGAAGTACTCGATCTCAGTGCCGACGATGGGCGACTCCTGGGCATGAAATCGTACATCGAGTGGGATCGCTGCACCCAAGCCTGTCGCGCGCAGCTCTTGCAGGTGTTTCATAGCGATGGGCGGTAGTGGCTGCTGCTTGAAGTAGAGTGCAGTGAGCATCAGGTCGAGTGCGCTACCACGCGCACCCATGAGCTGCGGCGTGGACACGGCACGCTCACGCATCGTCGCCTCAGTGGTCTGAACCAGCACTCGCAAGCAAAGGGGTAAGGCGATCACGAGTGCGAGTGCGCCTGCGAGCAGCAGTGTTTGCAGCCGATGCCGCGCGACATAGCGCCAAGCGAGATGGAGCGCTGCGGTCATCATGAGGTGAAGTCCTCAAC
>JBEBGU010000340.1:0-5186 GCA_040081325.1 Prosthecobacter sp. | reverse complement strand
CAGAATCTCCCGGACGACGGCCGTGAGCTGTTTCGCGGTCGGCAGCTTGCCCCTGAGTTCCGCCGGCAGTTGCGACTGCAACCGGTACTCGGCCACGCCGATGGGATTCGTCTTCGACTTTAGGGCAAACTCCACCTCCACGTCGTCCTTCTCGGCGCAGAGGATGATGCCGATGGATGGGCGGTCGTCAGGGGCTCGTTCGGTTTCGTTGAGGAGATTGAGGTAGAAGTCCATCTTGCCCGCGTGCTCAGGCTCGAACGGACCGAGTTTCAGATCGAAGGCGACGAGGGCCTTGAGGAAGCGATGGTAGAACAGCAGGTCCACGAAGTATTCCTTCCTCCCAAGTGCGAGCCTGTATTGCCGTCCGACAAAGCAGAAGCCGTAACCGAGTTCGAGGATGAAGCTCTGAAGCCGCTCGATGAGCCTGTTCTCCAGCTCTCGCTCCTTCATGGCACGGCCGATGCCGAGGAACTCCAGATTGTATCGGCTTTTGAGCATCTCATCGGCCTGCTCGGCAAAGTGCTCGGGCAGGGCGAGTTCAAAGTTGTGCGTCTTCTTTTCTTTGACGGCCCGCTCGAAGGCTCCCGCCTTGATTTGGTTTAGCAAAACGCTGCGGCTCCAGCCGAGCTTCGCGGTGGCTCGGAGGTAGTAGAGGCGGGCGGCGGGGTCGGTGATCTTTGCCAGATGATTGGCGTGATGGCCCCAGGGGATCTGTGCGACCAGTTCTCTCACAGCCTGTGAGAGTTTTTGCCAGTCAGCGGCTGATTCTGTCACAGGCTGTGACAGTTTTCCGCTTCTGGAGGGCAATACGGCTGCCAATTCTCTCACAGCTTGTGAGAGAAAGTCCGGGGCGCTGTGTGTCAGATAGAACTGCTTCATGCGCCAAATGTTGGGAAGAGAGAACCCCCGCATCTCCGGGAATGCTCGCTGCAAATCCTTCGCCAAACGCTCCACCACGGCATCGCCCCACGCGGCGTTCTTCTGCTTCTCGGCGATACCTTGCCCGATGTCCCAGTAGAGGAGCACCAAGTCATAATTGACCGCTCGAGCGGCGTGGACACGAGCGGCGACCACTCGCTGCTTCAAATGCGCGAGGAACGTGGTGTAGTCTTGCGGGATCGGCGCGGGCTTCATGATGATGATGGCATTGTGAGTAGTGCCACGCTTCCTGCCAATCGGATTCTACGGCACCGCATTCCTCAACGCCGCCAGCTTTCCCAACTGCCCATCACTTCTGGCTCCGAGGCTTCGTGAGCACAGGCGCATCCGGCACCTTCTCCCCATCCAGCGTGATCTCTTTCGTCGCTTCGAGCCCGAGCACGCGACTGCCGCTGACGGCATCGGGTTGCGTGTGGTTTTCGGGATCGATAAGCGTGTTGGCTTTCACGGTTACGCTGCGGCATTGTTTCAGCACGATGGCTTGGCGGTCGGTTTGTTCCTGCGGCTTGGCGATGATAGAGGCGCGGACGGGTGACTCGATGTGATTGTGCTCGATGAGCGAGTCCTGGATGCCGATGAGGCTCATCGCGGGGCCGCCGGTGCGGGTGAAGGTGTTGCCGGTGATGCGGAGTCGCTCGATGGGCGGGACGCCGTCTTGGCCTTGGGCGTTGTGGGCGCGGGCGTCGATGGCGGGATGATGCGGGCGCGGGCTGACGTCGATGAAGACGTTGTCGGCGATGGTGATGTCGCTGGGAATGCCGCCGACGAGGCCCATGCCGGTGTTCAGCGAGATGTTGCTGCCCATGCGAGTGAAGGTGCAGCCGCGCACGAGGCCGGGGCCGGACATGATGAGCAGGCGCTGGAAGTTGTCCTCCCAACGGCAGTTTTGCACCACCCAGCCCGCGCATTCGTGGTCGAGCCACTCCGCCTGCGCCTCGGCAAAGGGCGTGGCGTCTTGATCGAGCGTGAGTTCGAAATCACGATGCGCGACAAGCTTTGCCTCGCCGAGAAAGGTGCCCGTTTTGCGATGGATGAAGCGCAAGCGATCCCCGGCGCGTGCATTCTTCAGTGTGGGACGAAGTGAGGCATTCGTCTCCAGCGTCACCTGTTTGCCGGAAACGGATTTCACCTTGCCCCAGATGCCGTGGAAGTTCTGCAAATCATCGGCGGTGTGTCGGATGGTGACGTTATCCATCGTGGCGCCGTAGCGCGTGGAGCGGCACAGGAAGCCGTCCGCGCCCTTCCATTGGCTGGTGCCGGGTCGCGGGCCGAAGTAGCAATCCTTCCAAAGATGTGCGCCATCGCCGCCGCTCTCGCTGGGGCCGCCTTTGGCCACGTAAACGCTCACACCATGCAGGGTGATGTTCGCCGAATCCTCGAGCACGATGGTTCCAGCATTGGTGTAGAGGCAGGAAAGACCGTCGCCCACACGCACGACGCCGAGCTCGCCATACGCACGCTCCCAGTTCGCATCATGAAGGCGCTCCATGAGCTGTGTTTCGAGCATGTTCACCCAATAACGCCCGCCCTCAGAGGGCGTGATGTCTTTGTAGCGCAGCTTTCGCACACCGGCCTGCATGTCGTAGAGCGGCACGCAGAAGCGGCCGTCGCTTTTGAAAGGAAACAAGCGCTGCTCGTCGTGTCCCTTGTAGCTCGTGGGCACCACGACGCCGGGTGAGGGCTGGATCTCAAACCGATTCCCCTCGCGATCAATGCGCGTGATGCGGCCCTCGATGCAGCCACGCGTGCCGCGGTCGATGATGGCACCGCGCAGCACGATGTTGCGGCAGTTGCGAAAGCCCACGCAGCGATGCCCCGGCGGCATCTGCTGGTCATCGAGATCAAACCAAAACGTCGCACCGCTCGCGTCGATGACGAACGGATGCGCCGAATCGCGCTGCATGTTCTCAAAGCCGAGCGGGAAGATCACCTTCGCGCCTTCCCATCGCTCCTGCCCAAAGCGATAATCCCCCGGTGGGATGCGCACCTCACCCGCGCCGCTCTCAAAGGCCTTCATCACCATCGGCATCACCTCGCGACCACGCACACGCTGGGCTTGCTTCTCGGCTTCCGTGAATTGCGGCCCCGCAGGCAGATCAAAGCCGAAACGATACTCCTCCGGCGGTGGCGACTTCGATTCCAAGATTACGCGTTGATGCGGCGAGAGGTGGTCGCGAGCATCGGCGGCGTGGAGCGAGGTGAGCGTAACGAACAGCAGCGCGGTGAGGAAAAGGGCAGATTTCAGCATGGGGAAAGAAGAATGTGTAGAGATGCCACATCAAGAAGACGGAAGACCTGCTTTCGTCTTTCCCGGCTCTTTTTCACTCCACCGCTCCAGCCGCACCGACGGCCCAGACCTTCACCTTGGCGGCTGATCCTGCGGGCACTTTGCTGCCTACGAAGTCGATGCGCACGCGGTGCTGGCCTGGGGACAGGTCCTCCGCGAGCGGTAAGCGGTTGGGACTGCTTTTCAATGGCTGTGCTTGGCCGCCGTCGATCGTGTAGGTAGCAAACGCCTCCGCTTCCTTGTCGATATCGTATCCAACGAAGAGCAACTCTCCCGCGAAGCTGAACTCGATGCCGCCATCGGTCGAAGCGGGACTTTCCCACTTGGTGTGGTCCGCGTTTTGGGTCCAGCCGCTGTTTTGTGTAGGCTTCAAGTCGGTGCCTTGGGCATAACGACAGTTGGCGAAGAGGTCCGTGATCATCGGCACGGGAAGGTCCGCGCGGCTCGCGGTGGCACTCGATTCGGGCTTGGCGTTCACGTCATTGAGCAGCGCGATCAAAAGCTCGGAGGCCAGAATGTGACCGGTGTCATTCGGATGCACCACATCGGCATACATGTCCTCCCACTTGGTGCGTCCGCTGTAGATCTCTGGCCACCAGGCATCGCGAAAACTGACCATCGGCAAGTCATAGTGACGGCCGAGCATATGCTGCGTCTCCTGGGCGTTTTCGCCTTTCCGCTGCATGAAGAACAATTGCACCAGGGCTGGCTGCTGCGGCTCGCGAAGGATCTGCCGTAGCACACCCTCGTAGCTGCCCCAGAACATCGGCACCGGATGATTGTCGTTCACCGCATACTCCACAATCACGAGGTCAGGCTTCTTGCTCAGCACATCCCTTTGCACCCGCATGGCACCGTAGAGCGAGTTCGTGCCGCCGATACCCGCATTGACAAAGCGCACCTTGGCCTTGGGAAAAGTCTGCGTGAACCAATCCGCGACACGGGCGATGTAGCGATTCTTCGGATCCTTCGTCTGCAAACCTCCCGCCGTGATCGATCCCCCAATCGCCGCCACGCAAATCTCCTCCCCACGCCGCGCCTTCGCCATCACCGCCGCCAATCGGCCCACATCTCCATAGGAGACAATGCCGCGCTCTTTGATAGAATCTGTGGTCACAGGTGGCTCCGCATGAACCAAGGCAGTAAGTTGAAACGAAATGCCCAAGAGAAGGGCGAGGCAAAGGGGCGTGATGATTTTCATGGCAGTATGGAATTCGGAAGAAACTGAGCCGCATCACACATCCCCAAGCACCCCCTTACTCGCTCCGAACTGCTCGGTTTCGATGCCGGTTTGCTGGAGCATACGGACGAAGAGATTGCTGAGTGGCGTGTTGTTTTTGAGGTCTTTCAGGACGTGGCCTTGGTGCTTGTAGCCGCCGCCAGCTAAGATGACGGGGAGATTCTCGCAGGTGTGGGCGGAGGCGTTGCTGAGGTTGCTAACGTTGAGGATGGAGGTGCGGTCGAAGAGGCTGCTGTCGCCTTCCTTGGCCTGCTGCATGGAGGTGAGGAAGCGGCTGAGTTGCTTCAACTCGGTTTCCTCGATCATGGCGAGCTGCTCGACTTTGGTTTCGTCTTTGCCGTGATGCGAGGCGTCGTGGTGCGTGAGATTGAGGCCGTCGAGCTTGGCGCGTCCGGCATCGCCCATGGTGAGGAGGATGACGCGTGTGGAGTCGGTCTGGAAGGCGAGGCGGGTGATGTCGAACCAAAGGGTTTCGCAGGCGACGATCTCTTCACCGTTCGGGTCGGTCTTCGGTGCGGAGTATTCGACGGCGGGTTTGGGGCGGTTCACCCAGGCTTCGGAGCGCAGGAGGTTTTGTTCGGTCTCGCGAATGGAGCTGAACATGAGTTCCAGGCGCTCGCGGTCTTCGCTGCCGAGCTTTTTGCCAAAGCTCTTCGCCTCATCGCTGACTTGATCGAGGATGCTGCGCCCGGTTTTCAGCCGGTGCGTTTCGGAGGCGAC
>JBEBGU010000339.1:0-5188 GCA_040081325.1 Prosthecobacter sp. | reverse complement strand
GGTGCTGGGCACTGGCAGTGCGATGTCGGCGATCAGTAGCAGGACACCCGCGAGCCAAGACCAAGTTCCGTAATTGGCCATCCAGGCGCGCGTTCCTTCTAGACTCAGTGCGGCATCGAAGCGCGCTCCCCAAATCATGAAGGGCAGGATGATACCTGCGAGGATGAGCAGGATCAAGATGGCGAAAAGCCATGTGCCACGTTTGGTCGGCATGACGTGAATGCAGGTCAGGAGGCACCGACGCCGCGAAGCACCGCAGGCAGTGTGAGAGCCAGAATTTTGGCATCAAGCCAGAGGGACCAGTTGTCGATGTACTTGAGATCCAGAGCCACCCATTCGTCGAAGTTGCGAATGCCATTGCGACCGGTGATTTGCCAAAGGCAGGTGAGGCCGGGCTTCACGCTCAAGCGGCGACGCTGCGCATGCTTTTCGATCTTCTGGATCTCATACACAGGTAGCGGTCGTGGCCCGACGAGACTCATTTCTCCACGGAGGATGTTGAGGAGCTGTGGCAGTTCATCAATGCTCATGCGCCGCAGCCAGCGTCCGAAGCTGAAGATGCGTGGATCGTGAGTGATTTTGAAGACGGGGCCATCCATCTCATTCTGTGACTCTAGCGCGGCCCGCTGTGATTCGGCATCGATCAGCATGGTGCGAAATTTCCACATCATGAAAGGCTTGCCGTAGAGGCCTGAGCGCTCCTGGCGGAAGAAGATGGGACCCTTTGATGACATCTTGATTCCGATCATGGCCACCAACCAAAACGGCAGAGATAGAATGAGGAGAAGCAGGGCGATGACTCGATCCAAGACGTTTTTAAAACACAACGACCAGGAGATCTGCGGTGTGCTGTGAAAGACGAGCATCAGACGCCCACCGAGCATGTCAAAGGTGGGCCGGGCAATGGCCGTCTGGAAGAAGTCAGCAGCGATCCACGCCTCAACGCCTTCCATTTCACAGGCCTGGACTGCCTCCTCGATCTTACTAAAATGCACATGCTGCGCGGCGAATAGGACACGCGAAACCGAGTGATCATGCATGGCATTCACGAGATCACTGACAGGCGACTGGGTGATGTCGATGCGAGCTGCGATCTGAACACTGGCGCGCTGTTCAGCAGGCATGTTCTCGACAAAGTGCGCCACGTCTCCCGCGGCT
This sequence comes from Prosthecobacter sp., assembly GCA_040081325.1. Taxonomy (GTDB): domain Bacteria; phylum Verrucomicrobiota; class Verrucomicrobiia; order Verrucomicrobiales; family Verrucomicrobiaceae; genus Prosthecobacter. The sequence goes on along the minus strand of JBEBGU010000339.1, from coordinate 4,030 downwards.
CCGGCGATGATGACCCTCTCCCTGCCCTTCCCTGACGCTAGCCTGCGGCGCATTCTTTGTTTCTGCACGGCTTCACGGAGAAGTAGCGCGATGCCGGAGCAGACGACGGCTAAAATGACCACGGAACGGCTAGGCACATTCCACTTCATGAAGACCACAAAGGCACCGATCACCGTGCCCATGATGAAGAGGGCTTCACCCAACTGGCGGAGGCTCTGCGCCGGCGACTTATGAAAGAGGTTATTGTAAAAGCCGCGGTACTCTAGCACCACGGGCATGAAGGGCACGACGACGGCGATGACCCAGTAGAACTGCTCCAGTGGCGGGATTTCCACGATGCCAGGCCAGATCAGCGGCGCGAAGGTGGAACGCAGAAAGTGTGCGAACCACAGGAAGAAACCCAACAGCGCGCTGTCGAGTAACTCTGTAAGCTGCAAATTGATTTCTTGTCGGCGGCCAAGCATAGTCGGATAGAATCCTCCTTTTGAATTAATTAGTATATACTGATATTTATAACATTTATATAAAATGGCGCAACTTATTTCAACCCGTAATCCTCTGCACTCCACTCGGCCACTGACTGTCGGCGTGATTCCAGACACGACGACACTCGGAATTTGGTCGGGGATGAGTCCTGAAGAGAGGGAGCTGACCTGCGATATCATCGAACTGCGGCTCGACACGCTCAAGACGCCTGCCGCCGATTTGCGTGCGGCATTGGCCGGAAACACCACGCCCATTCTGCTGACCGCTCGCCATCCTGCCGAAGGTGGTCAGGGCAGTGAAGATGCCGCAGGCCGCATGGCCCTGATCGAGCCTCTGCTCGATTTGGCTGCACTGGTGGACATCGAACTACGCAGTGCGATGGAGATGAAATCCATCGTGGAAAAAGCCCACGCTCGTAGCGTGCAAGTCATCGGCTCCTTCCACGACTTTCAGGCGACTCCGGGGGATGAGATTTTACGTGGAGCGATCAGCTTTGCGCAGCCTGCCGGGCTTGATGGCGTGAAGCTCGCGACTTTTATCAACTCGCCTGCTGATCTCACGCGGCTGATCCAAATCACCTCAGAGTCGCATCGGCTGCGCCTTTCCTGCATGGGCATGGGACCTTGGGGGCGCATCTCACGCTTGGTGCTTGCAAAGTGTGGCAGCCTGCTGAATTACGGCTACATCGGCGAATCAAACGCCCCAGGTCAGTGGCCCGCCGCCCGACTGAAGGAACTGCTCGCTGAACTGTGACATGAAGCATTCTTTAAACTCCCTCAAACACCTCTCACTCGCCGTCTTGACGCTAGCGACATTCACTGGCTGCGGCGATCCCGAAAAGGAGGCCAAACTCAAGTGGCGTGAAGAAGAGGTGAATGTGAAGGAAGCTGATGTGGTCCGCCGCGAGGCTGTCATAGCCAAGGATAAACAAATCCTGGAAGGCACGCGACTCGATCTACTCGCGAAGGAAGCGAACGTGGCGGTTCTGCAAAAACAGCTCGCTGAAGAGGTCGAAAAAACAAAGCGTGTCCGCCGTGAAATCGAGATCAAACAACTGCGCGGCCCCATTCCACAGGTGACGGCTGATCGAGTCATCGTCATCGATGCCGCTGCTGATGAAGTGCTCTTTGAAAAGAATCCCGACAAGCGTGGAGCCATCGCTAGCACGACGAAGCTACTCACCGCGTTACTCGTCGTCGAAGCGGGTGATTTGGATAAAGTCATCACCGTCGAACAGAGCGATACGCAGTGCGCCCCGGTTCGCCTCGGCCTCAAAGCTGGCGAGACCTATACACGACGCCAACTCCTCACCGCCGTGCTCGTCAAGAGTTCCAACGACATCGCCCAAGTGCTCGCCCGAGACAATGCAGGCAGCGTCGCAGCCTTTTCTGCCAAGATGAACGCCAAGTGCGCTGCGCTAGGGCTGCAAAACAGTCACTATGTCAACCCGCACGGCCTGCCTTCAAGAGATGGCGACGAGCCATACAGCACGGCAAGAGATCTCAGCGTCATCGCACGCGCTTGTGACAAGCTGCCTGACATCCGGCAGATTGTGAAACTGCAAAGCTACGTTTTTAAATGGCCCTCAGGAAAAGTCACTGAACTGTCGAACACCAACCGAGTCCTGCGCAATGCGAGCTACTGCGATGGAATGAAAACTGGTTATACCGATGCCGCTGGTCACTGCCTCGTCGCCAGCGGTGAGCGCAATGGTCGCCGCCGTATTGTCGTGGTCCTCAATGACACCGATGCAGGCGTGTGGCGCGATGCACAGGCACTGCTGGACTGGGCGCTGAAAATCTGACGTGGCGGACCATGCTCCACATCGTCCTTTACCAGCCAGAGATCCCTCACAACACGGGCGCAGTGGGACGTCTCTGTTTGGCCACAGGTGCTCGGCTGCATTTGATCAAGCCACTCGGGTTCAGCCTGGAAGACAAATATCTCAAGCGCAGCGGACTAGACTATTGGGCTGAGGTGGATGTGCATGTCTGGGAGTCCTGGGAGCAAATGCGAGATCAGGCCAGCAGTGCCGCACGCTTCATGTTCGTCGAGTGCCGAGGCGAGGGCACCTACTGGGAAGCCGACCTGCATAGCTCAGAGGATCTCTATTTAGTCTATGGGCCTGAGACGAGTGGCATACCGCCTGCCATCATGGCTCAATATCCAGGTCAGACTTGGCAGATCCCCATGCAGGGAACACGCAGTTTAAATCTCTCAACCGCAGTCGCTATCGTGCTCTACGAGGCGGTGCGGCAACGTGCTATCACCACACCAGACTCGTGACAGGCACGCGCGTTTCATTGAGCTGCGATTTCACGATCTGACCATCTTTCAAATGCAGAACGCGGTCTGCCATGCCAGCCATGTCTGCATTGTGGGTGATGATGACGGTCAGAGTTCCCAGCTCACGATTGATGCGCTCGACCGCTTCTAAAACCGTGATGCCCGTGTTCACATCCAACGCTCCAGTTGGCTCATCACAAAGCAGGACTTCCGGCTTTTTTGCGATGGCCCGCGCGATGGCCACACGCTGCTGCTCACCACCACTGAGCTGGCTAGGAAAGTGATCCATGCGGTGCTCCAAGCCGACCATCGCCAGAGCTTCCTCAGGCTTCATGGGATCGCGTGAAATGTCGGTGATGAGCGCCACATTTTCACGCGCAGTGAGACTGGGGATGAGATTGTAGAACTGAAAGACAAAGCCGACGCAGTTGCGGCGGAACATGGTCAGTGTGCGCTCGTCACCCTCCGTTAGATCCCAGCCTTTGTAGCGAAGCTGGCCACTGGTGGGCACATCCAATCCACCCAAAATATTGAGTAGCGTGGACTTACCGCTGCCAGAGGCTCCTAGCAAAACGACAAGCTCACTGGCGCGAAACTCGATGTCCACGCCATTGAGCGCCACCACATCAAGCTCGCCTGTGTGATAGACTTTTCTCAGACCACGCCCCTCAAAAATGGGCGGAGAAGAATGACGAGATTCAGAAGCAGTCGTCATTCGGTTTGATGAGCTGTGTGACTCATTCTCAATGGCAGCCACAGCCTTCGCCGCAGCCGCCATTTCCGAAGACTTCTTCAGCCGTCGGCACACTGCCTTTTTCGAGTGTCTTAGCGACAAAGCCATTCACCTGAGTGGCCACCTCTTGCAGCACATCCTGAGCAGCGACAAAGGCTTGGATGCCCTCATGCGCATCGGCTTGGTCCTGCATGTCCTGAAATTTGCTGATCTCATCTGGGGCTAGTTTTTGACCGCTGCGGTGACGCTGCTCAAGCGTGCGACCTAAATTCATCACGTCGCGATAAAGAGCCACGGCCGGCTCGTCAGCGAGAAAGGCTTCCGCCTTGTTACGGGCGCTTTGGATAGCAGCGTCCGCAGCGATGGCGGCACAGAGGGCTTCGATATGAGAGGCGATGGCGGGGGCGAGGGCAACAGTCATGGGCGGCGATGCTATCGCAAGAAGAACAAATGTCGAATGCTCGTCAGAAGCAAATTCCGTGAAAAAAGTCCTCGACTTAGGAAGTGTTAATATTTATCTAATGT
>JBEBGU010001006.1:0-1314 GCA_040081325.1 Prosthecobacter sp. | reverse complement strand
AAATCTTTGGTCCTGTGCTCAGCATCCTGACCTTCCGCACGCTTGAGGAAGCCGTCGAGAAAGCCAACAACACCGCCTTCGGTCTCAGTGCCGGTGTCTGGACTGATAAAGGCAGTCGCATTCTAAAAATGAGCACGTTGCTCAAAGCCGGCGTTGTCTGGGCCAACACCTACAACAAGTTTGATCCCACCAGCCCCTTCGGCGGCTACAAGGAGTCCGGTTTCGGTCGCGAGGGCGGCAAGCAGGGACTTCTTGATTACCTCAAACAGCCATGAAGCTAATCGACACTCGAGCTAAGGCGACGACGTTGCGCTGGATGCTGATCCTACTGGGATGCTTCGCCCAACTTTTGTGGCTTTGGTGCCTGTTTTGGTTTCCGAAGGAATGGAGTGATCAGCATGGTTACAATCAACTTGCTGGCCTTATCTTCAGCAGCCTCGCTCATCTTGTAATAGGCTCTCTTTTGCTGGCCGCTGCTTATGCAAAGATGATGACTTATGCCTTTGCTGCCTCAGTCGCTGCGGCTCCGATCTCACATTACATAGGCGCATCTCAAGAGCCGCCAGTCTGTGACATTTTCTTTGTAGCTCCAGCCTTGTTCATTTTGGTATTTGGACTTCACGAAAGCTTCAGCAAACCCATTTAAACTCATGTCCCAACGTCTTCACATTACCAAAACCCCCAAGTGCTACGTCGGCGGTGCTTTCATCCGCAGTGAGAGTGGACGTGTGGCTGAGTTGCATGACGCTTCCGGCGCATTCTTTGCCAACATTCCGCAATGCACGCGCAAGGATCTGCGCAATGCCGTGGAAGCGGCGGCGAAGGCTGGGCCGGGCTGGGCGAAGCGCACGGCTTTTAATCGCGGGCAGATTCTTTATCGGATGGCTGAGATGATCGAGGCGCGTGGTGTCGAGCTGGCAGAGGCGATCATGCTTGGCGGCAGTTCCAAGGCGGAGGCGGCGCGCGAGGTCACGGCGAGCATTGAGCGCATCGTTCACTACGCGGGCTGGACGGACAAATACGAGCAGATCCTCGGCAGTGTGAATCCGGTGGCTTCACCGCACTTCAATTTCACAGTCACAGAGCCGATGGGAATCATCGGTATCATCGCGCCGGATAATTCGCCTTTGCTGGCGTTGATCTCACTGATTCTGCCTGCGATCACGAGTGGCAATTGCGTGGTCGCATTGGCCTCGCAGGCGCAGCCTTATCCGAGCATCCTGCTGGGAGAAATGCTGGCGACCAGCGACCTTCCTGGCGGCGTGGTGAATTTGCTGACGGGACAGCGCAGTGACCTGATCCCCACCTTTGCCA
>JBEBGU010000338.1:0-5219 GCA_040081325.1 Prosthecobacter sp. | reverse complement strand
ATCCTGCTCGGAGCCCGTTTTGCGAATGTCTGCGAGATCAGCACCGGCATCGCGCAAATGGGCAAATCCGCCGAAGCCGTCGCCACCAGCGCGGCGAAGGGTCTGCGCGGCTATCTGGCCTCGACGGCACCGGTCGGCGTGCATCTCGCGGATCAGTTGCTGCTGCCGATGGCTCTAGCGGGCGGCGGTGTGTTTCACACGCTCTCGATCACCGACCACACCCGGACGAACATGGCGCTCATCGAGCAGTTTTTGCCCGTGAAATTTGCAATCGCCGAAATCCGACCAGGCATCAAAGAGGTGGTTTGTCGCTGAGTTTGAAAAGTCCCTTACCTCTGCCGGAACCAGCCTGTGATGCTCATGCGCGTTTTCTTTGCCGGCAGCACCTCATGCCAAAAGTCCCCGGCCATGAAACACACCAACGTGCCCATGCGCGGCTCGATCAGGATGAATGCTCCAGCCTTGCCTTCAGCAGTCGTCCACAGCTTTAGCTCACCACCATCACCGGGTTGCCAGTTTGGGTTCAGATAAAGGATCGTCGTCACGACGCGATCACTCGTGCCCGCGTGACGATCCAGATGCGCTCTGTAAAACGCGCCTACAGGATAGATGGCGAAGTGGCCCTCAAACTCAAACAAGCCGAGAAAAAAGCGCTGATTCAGTGCCAGTCGCAGCAGCTCCAGCTTCGCTAAATAGATGATCTGCTCCACGGATGCCACGTCGGTTTGTAGCCACATCACATGGTCACCCCGGATGTCCTCACGTACTTGTAAATCCAGTCCTCGGCCCACACCCGCACGCTTGAACTCACCGCGTTCATTGGCTTCGCAGCATTCTCCCCTTAGCCGCAAGGAGTCCGCCTCGTCGAGACAGCCCGGCATCGAAGCCCAACCAAACTGGTCCATTGCATTGAGCATCTCGATCATGCGCCCACCGACGAGAGCACGGGGACATTAGCGAGCTATATCTCCACTCGCCTATTTCGCCTTACCTTTACCTTTGCCCTTCGGGCGGCCCTGCTGAACCTCTCCGCGCTCAAGGACATCGAAGGCCGCATCACCTAGTCCGGCCATCACATGGGCTTTGAGTTCGGCTTCAAGTCGTTCAGCGATTTCAGGCTTCTGCTTCGCCACATCGCGAGTTTCACCGAGGTCATTTTTCAGATCGAATAGCAGGCTCTCTTTAGTGTCCCAAAAGTAGAGCAGCTTGTAATCACCTTTGCGGATCGCCGACTGCGGATACACGACCTCGACGGCTTGATGCCAGACGAAGCGATCAATCGAACGCCTCACCGGCTCTTTGCCGTCGCTGAGTAAAAGTGGCTTCCAACTGCCACCCTCGGCACCTTTCGGCAAAATAAAACCCGGCGCAGCGAAATCAAGCACGGTAGCCATGAGGTCATAGCTGATCACGGGTGTGTCGCATCGCATGCCACCCTTGATGCCAGGGCCGCGCACGATCAGCGGCTCACGGATACCACCCTCTCCGAGATCGCCCTTGCCACCGTTGAGGATCTCCGTGCGGCCACCGTTGTCGCTGCTGTAAACGACCAGCGTGTTGTCGGAGATGCCGAGTTCATCGAGCTTCTTCAAGGCCGCGCCGATGCAGGTATCAAAATCCTCCGTCATCGCCGCCATTGCCGCGCGATCTCCTTTACCTCTCTTACTGAGATTCAAGCCTTCATACTTCTTCAGTGTGGTGGCCAGTGCCTGCGGTGTCTGATGCGGAGCGTAGTAGCTGAGCTGGAGGTAAAAAGGGTGCCCGCTCTTCACCTGCGCGTCCATGAAGGCATTCGCCCGCCGAGTGATGCCAAAAGACTGCTTTGGGTCCTCAGGATCGGACGTGTCGCCATCTTCATTCATGGTGATTCCGTCACTCGCGTCATAGCCCATAGACTCCGGCGTATGAAACCACTGCCACTTACCAAAATGCGCCGCCCTATAGCTGCCATCAGCCTTCTTTAGCGTGTTCACGAGCGAATCCGATACTGGCGCGCTCCAGTTTCGAGATGATTTATCCGGCGCATTCAGCGTCGTTGTCGTGCGTCCCATCTGGATCGCCGCACGGGAGCACTCGCATTTGCAATGCGCCGCGTAAGCCTGTGAAAAAGTCATCCCCTGCGCCGACAATTTTTCCAAATGAGGTGTCTTGAATACCGTGCTGCCACTCAGCGGCTCGTCCGCCTTCATCCGCACCGACGTGCCACTCCACGATTGGTCATCCGCGAGAATAAAAAGAACGTTAGGCGCTTTGGCAAAAGCGTTCGCGGTGATCAAAAGTCCAGCGATTGCAAAGAGGTGCGTATTCATGTTCCATGTTGAAACGCTCGCTTGGTGCGGTGGATGCACGAAAATTTGTCAGGATTCGGTCAAGGTGAAGCCGCGTAGGCGACGAATACGAACCACCTTCAGCGGTAAGGCGGATGGTCCTCTAGCCGTCTCCAAATTTGGTTGGCTGTTCTCGGTTCTCAGTTTGCGGTTTGTTGTTCCCTCTTCGTTTGGCCTATCAGGTGCTGCTTGAGCCGATGAATCTCCCGGCCCATGATCGGTGGCGGCTCGTATCCTGAGCTGATGTTTTTTTGATGCTATGCCACCTGTGACTCCCTCTGCAAAATCTACCCCTGCCTTGGCCGCGTGTTTGCGGAACGTGAGCAAGTCGTTTGGCGATGGTGGCTCGCGCTTGCAGGTGCTGAAGGAGATCGATCTGGATGTGCGCTGTGGGGACATCACGATGCTGGTGGGGCCTTCGGGCTGTGGGAAGACGACGCTGATCAGCATCGTGGCGGGCACGCTGAACGTGGATGAGGGCTCGGGGGAGGTGACGGTCTTTGGCCAGGATTTGCGCAAGCTGAGCAAGGGGGCGACGACGAAGTTCCGCTCCACTTCCATTGGCTTCATCTTCCAGTCCTTCAATCTCATCCCGACACTGAGCTGCGTGGAGAATGTGAGCGTGCCGTTGCTCATTCAGGGTAAGTCCACGCGAGTGGCGGAAAAGAAGGCGCGTGAGGTGCTGGAGCAGGTGGGCATGGGCGACCGCATGAAGCACCGGCCCACGCAACTTTCCGGTGGCCAGCAGCAGCGGGTGGCCATTGCCCGCGCGCTGGTGCATGACCCACGGCTGATCATCTGCGATGAGCCGACGGCGGCGCTGGATGCGAAGAACGGGACGCTGGTGATGGACATCTTTGAAAGTGTGGCGCGCAGCCCTGACCGCGCGGTGCTGATCGTCACTCACGACAACCGCATTTTTCCCCATGCGAACCGGATTGCCTCGATGGATGATGGGCGAATCATCGAGGTGCATGACATCGACGCCGCGCACCCGCTGCCGGAGACTCTGCGACACGGTTTTCATTCATGACTGTAGAGGAAGGCGTGAGCGTTCCTGCAATGAGCGTGGAGAGCACGCAGCGCCCAGAGACGTAAGGCTGACGCCATTCCGCTACAAGATGATCGTTTTGCTGCTGGAAATGCAGGACTGGCCGCGCTTAGACTCAGCACTTCTCGCCCCCGATCACTCTATCTGCCATGTCCAAGGAAAAGCCCGTCTCGCTCAAGAATCTCAAACTGCTCGGTCAAGAGCATCTGCCTGCGGGCGGTGGCTTTCTCATCCTGCCTAGCCAATTATGTTATCATGATCTGATGCGGCTTGAGCAGATGCTGCCGGGGCGTGAGTTTGTTTATCTCGTGGAGCAGGGTGCGGCGCTGGCTCCGCAGATGAGTGCGCATTTGGAAAAGGATGCGGTGAATGCGCTCTCCATCGCCCCGAGTACAGATACGACGATGTATCTCCAAGCGGTCGCGGTAGAGGTGCAGCAGGGTCGGGTGCTGATCTATCTGCCAGCGCAGGCTTCTGTGGTGAATGCGCCGATGAGCACGGTGCCGGGCACTAAGTTGGAGTTCCTGCTGAAAGCGGGCGTGCCTGTGCTGCCGCTCTACGTCCAGACCAGTCTGGACATCGCGCTCGACATCGAGCCAAGCTATGATGAGAGCGATGCGATCTTTGCTTTTGGCAAGCTTTTGACGGGTAGCGAGGTGAATCTGGCGACCTATCAAGAGTCACTCCTGTCGCTGGCGGAGCAGTGCTTTTCTGCGCATCCGGCGCTAAACATGCACCTGGCCTATGCGCTGCTCTGTGGTTTAAAGAAGTATGGCAGTGGCCACAAGATCATCGACGGCAAGGACGATAAAACTTTGGGCTATGACAAGGTGCTCGCGGTCGCCATCGCTCTGTCAAAGGTGATCCAATCGGAAACGAAAAAGAAGCGAGTGGGCGTCGTGTTGCCTCCGGGTATCGGCGGACTCGTGGCCAACATCGCTGTGCTGCTGGCGGGTAAGGTGCCGGTGAATCTGAATTTCACGGCGGGTCGCTCCTCCATCGAACACGCGATCAAAGCAGGTGATCTGGATCGCTTCATCACGGCGGACATTTTTGTGCGGAAAGTGCAGAGCTTCCCGTGGCCGCCGAGCAAGCAACTCATCCTCGTCGAGCGCGTGCTGCCGAAGCTGAAGTTGCAGATCGGCCTCTGGCTGGCGCTGAGTAAGTTGCTGCCTGCTTCCATTCTCGCCAGCGTGCTCGGCGTGCCCAAGAAAGGCGGGGATAGCGAAGCGCTGCTACTCTTTACCAGCGGCAGTTCAGGCACGCCGAAGGGCGTGGTGCTCAGCCATCGGAACATGATGGCCAACGTGATCCAGTTTGGCAGCCGACTTGGTATGAAATCGGGTGACAGCATCCTCGGCAGTTTGCCGCTCTTCCACAGCTTTGGTTGCACCGTCACGCTTTGGTATCCCATCATGTGCGGGGTGGATCTGGTCACTTACCCGAGCCCGCTGGAGGTGAAGAAACTGGCCGAGCTGATCGAGAAACATCGCGTCAGTTTGATGATCTCCACGCCGACCTTCCTGCGTGGTTATCTGCGTGGCGTAAACAAAGAATCTCTCACCTCGATCAAGCTTTGTGTCACGGGCGCTGAGAAGTTGCCAGCGACGGTGGCCGATGCCTTTGAGGCCAAGTTTGGCAAGCGTGTCTATGAAGGCTACGGGCTAACGGAAACATCACCCGTGTCCAACGTGAACCTGCCCAATCCGCTGCCACTCGGTGATGAATCCGCTGGCTATGTCTGGCTGCCGAGTCACCGCCAGGGCAGTGTCGGTCAGATGGTGCCGGGCCTAGCGGTTCGCATCACTCATGCAGAGACATTCCAGCCGCAGTCGATCCAC
>JBEBGU010000337.1:0-5221 GCA_040081325.1 Prosthecobacter sp. | reverse complement strand
CGTCAAAGGCGCGCTCTGGGGACAAGCTGCAGGACGTGGCTTCGGAGCCACTGGACGCCTCGTCGGAGGTGCCATTGGTGCCGTCGCAGGAAGCGCCAAAGGTTACGCAGGCCTCCAAGCCATGCAGCAAACGCTCGCCAGCTACGTCATGACCGGCCCCGATGCCATCGCGCGCCTCACTGGCTTCCTCGGGAACTACGAAACAGCCATCGCAGCCGGCATGACACTCGACGATGCCTTTGCCCACGCCAGCGAACGCACCCGCAATACCTTCCCCGACTACGGGAAGCTCCCGGCCATCATGAAAACCCTGAGCCGTTACGGCATCATGGGCTCATTCATCGGCTTCCAGTTCGAAGTCTATCGGAACACCATCTGGAACCTCCGCTATGCCGGTCAGGATCTCCGCAGCGGCAATCCCGCCCTCGTGCGCAAAGGTGTTTCACGCACCCTCGGAGCCTCCATCGTCGGAGTCCTAGCTGCAGGCGGCCTTCAAGCCATCTTCCAAGGACTCGCCGGAACTGACGACGACAGAAACAAGAAATGGCGCAAATGGTTCGCCGCCCCATGGGAGAAGAACGGAGTCATCATCTTCACCAAATACGCCGCCGAGGGAGTGAGCTACTTCAACACCGGCTATCTAGTCCCCCAAGCCACCATCACCGAACTCTACAACGCCGCCGCAAGTGGCCGCGATCCCATCGAAGCCGCCGGAAACCTTGTCGCGCATGTCTGGGAGCAATTCATGGGTTCCAGCGTCCACCTCGGACCCATCATCGCCGCTGCCACCAACAACGATCGCATGGGCCGCCCTCTCACCTATCAGACAGGCGTGAAAGGCGCGCTTGAGCGCATCGACGGCGCCCTTGCCCCCATCATGGAACCCGGCTGGGCCGCCAAGCTCGAACGCCTCGAATACGCCATGCGCGGAGCCGAGAAAAACGGCCGCCTCTATAGTGTCGAAGAAGAAGCCAAGCGCCTCATTGGTATCCGCGAATTTACACGCACCTGGCCAGATATGGTCAAACGTGCCTATGACGCGCTGCAAGGGCGAGAAACGGCTCTCCGTGATCAAGGTAATAAAGTGCTTGGGCTGAACTTACCCGGCGCACGAGTGCAAGCCACTGATGAAGCTAATGCTGCCATTGAAAGGCTCGCCAAAGACACCGCCGACTTCGAAGCCGATCTTGAAATTCTCGGAGTACCATCCAACATCATCAAAGCCGCGCGGCGTGATAGCAGCATTCGGAAGCAATTTGAACCCTTAGAAGTCGATCCCGCCACAAATAGGCTGCGCACAAAGCGCTAGCACCCACACTAGCACAGCCCCAAATCTCCCAAGCCATTCATTTTCAATCCACTCCGCGCCCCATTCAAAGCTCTCATAATCCCTTGGTTGCGGGTTCGAATCCCACCGGGCGCACTTTATTACATGCCATCAGAACGGCTGCCCCTGTGCTGGACATTCTGCCGCCACGACTGTATGAGCGCAGCCTCCATGAAGCTCAAACATCTTACCCTTGCCTTGGCGTCTCTTTTTCTGGCCGCCTGTAAACCCGCCGATAGCACTCCTAAATCCGCTGCTGCGAATGCTCCAGAAGCATCCAAGAGTGGTGATGGCTGGATCTCTATGTTCAACGGCACCGACCTCAGTGGTTGGAAGTCGAATGAAGAAGTCCCAGGTAGTTTCACCGTGTCAGATGGCACGCTGAAAGTCAGTGGCGGCCGCGCCCACATCTTCTACACCGGCGCAGATGGCGCAGCGAAGTTCAAGAATTTTGAATTCAAAGCCAAGGTGAAGACAACGGCTGGATCGAATGGCGGCATCTACTTCCACACTCAGTTTCAGGATAAAGGCTGGCCAGATCTAGGCTTCGAATGCCAAGTAAACAGCACCCACACTGACCCCAAGAAGACGGGTAGCCTTTATGGAGTGATCAATATCCTCGCTCTGCAACCCGGTCAGGCTGAGCCTCAAGGTGGCACGCATATCAAGGTCGATGCAGCGCCGAGTAAAGATGATGAATGGTTCGACTATGTCATCCGTGTCGAAGGCAAGCACATCACTCTGAAAGTGAATGGCAAAACCACCGTCGAATTCACCGAACCAGAAGGTTGGGACCCTGCTAAGGAATTGAAGAACATGCCTGGTCGCAAGCTGAGCGAAGGCACCATTGCCATCCAAGGCCACGACCCGAAGAGCACCTGCTTTTACAAGGACCTCTTCATCAAGCCTCTCTGATTAAGGCGTGACGGCATCCTTGCCGTTACCACGACTTTGGAGAGAGGGGTTGAAAGCCCTCACTCCTTATTTTTCCCGCCCATGCCTATGTCCGATCTCGCTATTGCTGAAATCCGTTGCTACTTCGTTCGCCACAGAAATTGCCTGCTGGTGCGTGGCAAATTCAGTGATCTTTACATGGACTACTACCTGCACCTCATGCAGCACGGACTCAAGCATGAGGAGCGTCTGGACGTCATGCTCAAGGAGGCGCTGACAGGGTTGACTCTGCATCTCGCTTCCCGTCCACAGGATGAAAGCAGCGCATGGACGATCCATCTGCATGATCCACTTCTGAATCTCTTCGTCACTGGCGGCAGCAGGCCTGGGCGAGTCACCGGGCGCATCTTCACTGAAGACGTGAAGGATCTGGGGAAGTCACTCTTCATCGCCCAAATGACCCGTGCTGGCGCGACTCAACGCCAAAGCATGATCGAGTTTGAAGGCAGCGACGTGCTCACTGCTATCGAGCATTTTTACACACAGAGTGAGCAGCGCCTCACACGTTTCTTTCGCTTACCTGACGAGGACTTTGTGCAGATCTCTGCTGAGCCAGACGCAGATGAAGCCTGGCTGACCAATCTCAAGAGCACCGACATCGCAGCACTTGATCAAGCAGAGCAACTCTCCCTGCTCGAAACCCGGGCGTATGTCTTCGAGTGTGGCTGCTCGGTGGATCGTCTGTTCCCGATGCTCAGCCGACTGCCCCAAGAAGATCTAGACGTGATCTTTGAGGATGGTCACGCCGATATCACCTGCCCGCGCTGCGGGGCCAAGTTTGAAGCACCTCTCAGTGTTTTCCAGAAATGGAAGGCCGAGCAGACAGCCTGATCTTTCTGACGTAACCTCATCCCGATGACCACGACAGCTCCCAACTACAAACTCGGTAACGAAAAGCTCATCAAGGTGCTGCCCAATGCCTCGAATAAGCTGACCAGCCTGCTGACGAAGCAAGGTCGCGCTGAAAATGGAGCGCTGCGTGTGGCCGTCGTCGGTGGTGGTTGCTCGGGGCTACAGTACAAGATGGATCTCGTCGATGGTCCAATGAACCGCGACATCATGGTCATCACCGGTGACGTGCGTGTGGTGATCGATCCAAAAAGCGCGCTGTTCGTCAGCGGTTCAGAGTTGGACTACAGCGACGATCTCCAACAAGGTGGTTTCAAAGTAAAGAACCCGAACGCGGTCGTCACTTGTTCCTGTGGTGAAAGCTTCGCTGCCTAAGCTATGGCGGACTACTTCGAGCTACTGACGCTGCCGCCAAGCGCGGCATTGGATGAAGAAGTGCTTCAGCAAGCCTATCTCAAAGCCACACGCTCAGCTCACCCTGATCAAGTCGGTGGTGATGCGCAGCTCAGCACGGAACTGAATGCGGCGCTTGAGACGCTCAAATCTCCAGTCACACGCTTGAAGCATTTGATCGATCAGCATTCGCAGACGGCTTGGCGTGCCATCCCATTGGATGAAGGATTGATGGGCCTCTTTGAAAAACTCGGCCCCTTGTTGCAACAGAGCGCCGCCTTTCTAACGCGCAAAGAGGCGGCGACATCTGCCTTGGCGAAAGCGCTACTCGCTGCTGAAGAGATGCGTCTGCGTGAAGCCCTAGAGTCACTCAATGAAGACATCGAAACGCAGTGGCAGCAGCTTGAAACAAGTCTGCCAGTCTGTGATGCACGCCTCGCCGAAAACGACGCTAGCGTCTGGCTCGACCTACAGGCCTTGCAGGCTCGGTTCGCCTATCTCGCGAAATGGCGTGCCCAGATTCGTGAGCGGTTGCTCGGGCTGATGCTCTGAAGTTACCAAGACGCGATCACTTCATACGCAAATCCCGTGAGGTATTCGGTCTCAGGGATCGTAGCCAGGATCGGATGATCGGGGCGCTGGCTGTAAGTGGCCACGCGGCGCAGTGTCTTGCGCGCATCCACAGCGGCATCGACGATAGAGCCGTGGAAGTCGCCAGTGCTCACATGATGGCTGCAACTGAACGTCGCCATGATGCCGCCGGGCTGGAGCATTTTGATCGCACGCAAATGGATCTCTTTGTAGCCGCGCATTGCATCGCTCACTGAGGCCTTCGTTTTGGTGAAGGATGGCGGATCGAGAATGATGAGGTCGTAGGTCGCTCCGCTTGATTCCTGCTGCTTGAGGAAATCAAAACAGTTCGCGGCGATGAACTGAATCTTCGCGCCCGAGATCTCGGCATTTTTAGCGGCTACAGCAGTGGCAGGCTCGCTGATGTCCACCGCCGTGACTTCGGTCGCGCCAGCCAAAGCGCAGGCTTGGGCAAAGCCACCTTGATTGCTAAAGCAGTCGAGCACGCGGCGACCTTTCGCCAGACTGGCTACGTGTTGGTAGTTGTCGAGTTGATCGAGATACAGCCCTGTCTTTTGGCCTTCGATCAGATCCGCATGAAAGGCGCTGCCGTGATGGCGCACCACAAACGGGGCTGGTGTTTCGCCATGGATGACACCTTTGACTTGATCCAGACCTTCAGCTTTGCGCACGTTGCCTTCATTGCGCTGGACGATGCTTATGGGAGAAAAAATCTCGACCAGCGCCTGCACGATCAGGTCCTGACGTTGGGCCATCGCCAAAGTGAGTGTTTGTAGTACGAGATGGTCGCCATAGCGGTCAACAACGACGCCCGGCAGGCCATCAGACTCGCTCCACACCACGCGGCAGAGGCTCGTGTCCACACCTGCATCCACTCGTGTTTTCAGCGCCCGCTCGATGCGGCGCTTGAAGAAATCCAGATCCAGATCCTGGCGACGATACGAGAAGAGCCGTGCGCTGATTTGTGATTGCGGATTGTAGATGGCGCTGCCGATAGGCTTGCCTCGCGCATCTTGGAGTTGCACCACATCCCCCGGCTTTGGCTCACCGAAGCGGCCCTTGATCTCAGTCGCATAGACCCAGACATGACCGTGAAAAATGCGTGCG
>JBEBGU010000336.1:0-5225 GCA_040081325.1 Prosthecobacter sp. | reverse complement strand
GCGTTCACGCACGCAGTTGATGGTGATGCGGGCCACGCCGGGCTGTTTGTCGAAGGCGGTTTCCTGCACGGTCTTTTTCTTTTCGCCGAAGCCGGGTTTGTAGCTCTTGGCGAATGTGTCGAAGAACGCGGCGACCTTGGGATTGCCCTCGCTCTTCCAGTGACGCGACAACGCCTCGCTCCCGAGTGCCGTGCGGATGGCGTAGGTCAAATGAGTGCCCGCAGGCTTGTCGAGCACGCCGAGGATGGCCTCGTAGGCCTCCTTGGTGCCGATGTAGCTCGCAGCGAGCACGGCCTCCATGCGCACGAGGGAATTGTCGTCGTTCGCGCGGGCTTGCAGCTCGGAAATCGGTAGCGCGATGTGTCGGAGCTGTTGCGTGGCGGCAGCTCGGGCGAGGTGATCTTCGCAATTCAGCACTTCTTTGAGCAAGGCGACGTTTTCGCTGCTCATCGTGCGATAAGCCCACAGCGCCTCGATCTGATGATGACGATGACGCTTGTCCTGTGGATCAAGTTTGGCCACCCAGGCATCCAGCGCGGCTTTGACCTCGGCGGCGTCGCGTTCGTGGAGTTCGCGTTTGGCTTGGTAGCGCCAGCGGTAGTGCGGACTCTTCAAAAGATCGAGCAGCGCAGGGATCGGCGCTCCGGCGATCACGGGCGGCTCGGCGAGCTTCGCGCCCTTTGGCGCGATGCGCCAGATGCGGCCACTGGTGCGCAGACGACGCGGATCACGCAGCGAATACTGCGCGTGGCCTTTGATCGGATTATACCAGTCGCAGATGTAGAAGTCGCCGCGTGGACCGACTTTCACGTCGGTGGGGATGAAGCTGAGGTTGGTCGAGAAGATGAGGTCGCCGAGTTTTTTCTCCTCAAAGTGGTCATCCACCTCGATCCACTGATGCATCTCGATGTTGTTCGTCGGTTTGTAGCGGGCCTTGATGAAGCCGCCCTGCAACTCCTGCGGGTAGAAGTCGAAATCAACGAACTCTTGGCCGCAAGTGCCGGAATACGCGGGCATTTTGCCTGCGCCGGGATGTTGCTCAGGATACGGCGGATTCGTGGCGTGAAAGGCACTGGCGAAAATCGGGTGACTGGCGACGTGGTGGCCCCAATCGTCGAAAGTAACGCCCCAGGGGTTCGTGCTCGGGTAACTGCCGAAAGCCGTCAGCCTCTGCGTGTCCGTGCGCAGGCGGAACCAACCGGAGTTATCCATGCGCACCGGGCCGTAGGCCGTCTCGACCTGCGAATGCAGGAAAATCGAGTCGCGGAAGATCAGATCGCCATCCGGTGTCCAGACGAAATCATGCAGCGCATGGTGCGAGTCCTCCGTGCCAAAGCCGGTGAAGACCTGTCTGCGGAAGTCGGCTTTGCCATCACCGTCGGTGTCTTTGAGGAAGGTGAGATGCGGCTCGTCGGAGACATAGACACCGCCATCGCCAAACTCGAAGGCGAGCGGGAGGTGCAGCCCATCCGCCCACACGCTGCATTTGTCCGCCTGGCCGTCGTTGTCCGTGTCTTCGAGCACCAGCAGCCGGTCCGCAGGCTCCTGACCGGGATAAAGATGCGGATAAGCCTGCGAGGTGCTCACCCACATGCGGCCCTTCGTATCAAAGCGGATCTGAATCGGATTGGCGATCTCCGGGAACTGTTCTTCACTGGCGAACAGATTCACCTCAAAGCGCGGATCGACTTGGAAGGCCGCGAGTTCATTTGCAGGTGTCATCCACTCGTTTGCGCCTTTGCTTTCCTTCGTCGCAGGCATCTCCGGCACGTTGCTGTCGTCCACTGGCTTGTCCTTGCCCGCAGCCAGGCTCCAGATGCGCTGGTCGCGGTTCGCCACCATCACGTCAAAGCTCCGCATCGCAGGCAGGAAGTCGAGGTAGCCGTAATCCTTGTTGCGGTCGCCCGTGTAGTAGAAGCCATTCAGCGGCCTGTAGCGCTGAAAAAACTGACGGTTCTTGTCCGCGATAGCTGCCCGCAACTCCGGCGTCGTCTCCGGTGCGCTCACGTCGAAAGTGGCCCGATACAGCATCTCGCCAAAGGTCCCGTAACCCGCGTCATCGAAGTGAACGCCATTGAAAGTGATGCTCGGTTTCGCTCCGGGCACCTCATCAAACACATCCGCAAAGCCGACCTTCTCCGCAGCAGCGACTTCGGCCATAGCCTTCGTGTAGGCAGCGATGCGGGCATTGTTCATCGACGCCGCAGGCAGGCCTTTGATGTCCTCATTCGCCGTGGGCGACACCAGCACGATGCGCGGCCCCGTTTTGCCGTTGTAGGCATGGGTTTTCAGTTCCTGCACCAATGCAGCAACCCGCTGCTTGAACTCCGGCATCTTCTCCACACCGCCGAACGATTCGTTGAAGCCAAACGCAGCGAAAATGACGTCTGCCTTTTGCGCCATGAGGTGCTGGTTCAGCGTGCCGAAGTTCTCCGGCCTCGGCATGAGATCCACTTCATCCGCCGCCCAGGCCAGCGTGCGAATCACAAGCCCGAGGTCCGCATGACCCTTTTGCAGCATCGCCTCGAAATACGGGAACTGCGCCCCGCGATCAAACAGCGTGTGGCCGATGAAAACGACGTGATCGCCCTTCTTCAGCATCAGCGGCAGCTTCGTCTCCACTGCCGCTGTCAGCGCAGGCAAAGGCAGCGTCTTTTCCGACGAGTAGTATTTCGCTAACTCAGGATCTTCGGGCGGCGTAGGTTTGCCAGTGTCGGTGTACTTGGCGTCCTTCAGATTCACCGTGGCCGCGAGCTTTTTGACGGGCTTGGTTTGCTGCGCCTCTGCAACTGAGGCCATCAATGCGAGAGTGAGGAGGAATGGGAGGATTCGAATCATGGCATGAGAGTGGAATGGAGGCGTGTTGATCTATCCCGCAGGAGGCAACGGAACCGGACACAGATGGATGAATCAAGAGCGGCGCATCAGCGCGTTCACGGATTGGTCACTCGTGTCATGACTGTAGCTCCGTCCATTTTTCAATCGAAGAAGGGAAATAGTTGGCGGATCTCTTTGGCTTCGGGTCGGCGACCGTACTCGCAGATCTCGAAGGCTTCGGCGAATTTGACTGCTTTGCCGCGCTCTGGGCCATACCATTGGATGAGTGCATCGCGGAAGCGCTTGGCTTCTCCGCCCTGACGCGACTCCCAGCGCTGACGCAGCCATGCCTGACGCGCGGCGACATCGCCGGGAGGCGGGACGGTTTTGACGTAGGCTTCGCTGCCGCTGGCTCCGCCTTCATAGACTTGCGATGGCATTTCATGGAGAGCGGTGAGCTTTTGATCAAACACGTCATCGACAGCGACTGCGATGTCGGCTTTGAAAGGGTAAGGCTTCTGGAAGCCGTCGCTGGAATAGAGGAAGAGCGGGTTTTTGGTTAGCGGTGGCACGTCGGGGCAGATATAGGGCACGGTGACCATGAAGGCGGCGTCCTGGATGAGCACGCCGACATAGCGATGGTCGGGATGATAATCCCACGGGCGGTGGGCGATGACGATGTCGGCACGCCACTCACGGATGACGCGGATGATTTTCTGTCGGTTCTCCAGCGAGGGCATGAGTTCGCCGTCATGGATGTCGAGTACCTCGGTGGTGGCACCGACGACGGCATCTGCTTTCCTCACTTCCGCGAAGCGACGCTGAGCGAGCGGTCCGCCGGCGCTCTGCCAGTGGCCGATGTCGCCATTGGTCACGGAGCAAAGTTTGACGTGATGCCCGAGCCTGGCCCACTTCGCCGCTGTGCCGCCTGCCTTGAACTGGGCGTCATCAGGATGCGCACCGAAGACGATGATGCGGAGTTTGCCGTCGCTTTCCTGGGCACGAAGTGAAGTGATGCAGATGACGAAGAGTAGGGCAAGGCGTTGGAGCATGGGAAACAATACGCATGATGAAACGGCATCTTGTAAAGACGCATCAGTGCATGAAAAAACCCGCGCGGATCATGGCCCGACGCGGGTTTGGATCGTGAAGAAAGTGAGGTTATTTTTTCTTGGCTTTGTCTTCAGGTTCCTCGGCGGTCTTCTTTTTGCTGGAGGACTTGGTCTTGGCTGGCGCTTTCTTTTTGGCTTCTGTTTTGGGCTTGGCTGACTCTTCCTTTGTGGTTTCAGGGAAGCCTGCTTTGGCGTGGGCGACGATCTCTGCGAACGTCACATCACCAACGCCATCGACCATGACTAGATCGACAGGGTCTTTGAATGGGCGGGCTTTTTTGATAGCTGCGGCACGGGTCTCACCGACGCCGGGAAGTGACTGAACGGCTTTGACGTCGCCTTCGTTGATGAGGTCCAATAGTTTAGTTCGCTGGCTGGGAGTCAGCGTCTTGGCTAGTGCCATGGCCTTGAGTGAGGGGCCTTCGCTAGGCGCTTCAGCTTTGGCTGCGGCTGTGGACTTGGCCGTAGATTTCTTTTTAGCAGGAGTCTCTGCGGCGATACTGAAGGACGCGAGACCGAGGGTGAGGAGGCAGGTGATGATGAGCTTCATAGGTGTCTGGTTTGATGCGAACATTTCAGAGGCTAAGAGATAAGTGGGTTGGCTGGCGAGTACGAAATCACCCTCCGGATAGAAAAAACCCGCCATTGGCACTATTACCAGATGGCGAGCTAACTCGGTTAGATGGCGGAAGTTAGGCGGCTTTCTTCTTACCTTTACCTTTGGCGGCTGGTTTGGCTGGCGCAGTCACTTTTTCACCTGGCTTGGGCAGTGTGGCTTTGGCGGTCTCCCACTCAGGGTTCAGGGTGGCCTCGCGAACGGACAGATTACGGAAGTCCACGGACTGGCCGCCGACGGTGAAACCAGGGGCTAGTTTGCTGGTCTTGAAAAGATCGCTGCTGCCCCATGCGATGAGGTCATCGACCTGGCCGAGCATGCTGTCGCCGACCATTTCCATGCGGATTTTGTGCCAGGTGCCGGGTGCGAGTTCCGCAGGGAAGCGGGCGAAGATGACGGATTTGTCCGGGCCTTCATGGTCATTGTCATCACGCTGAACGGTCACAGACTTTGGTGTGATGCTGATGCGTGCCATGTGGTCTTTGACGGCATTGATGGAAAGGCTGGTGCTCTTCGCACCTTCGAATTTGAACTCATACTCAACCACGAAGTCCTGGAGTTGGTTTGGCAGGCGAGTGACTGCACCATGTTTGTCTTCGACCAGCTCTGAACCACGCCACACACCTTCCATGACCTCCCATTTACCCTTCGCTGCCTTCCATGGAGCACCGGGGGTGGTG
>JBEBGU010001005.1:0-1324 GCA_040081325.1 Prosthecobacter sp. | reverse complement strand
CACAGGCACTAGCACGATCACCGTCAATAGCAGCAGTAACATCAGATCAAGCAGCGGAGTCACACTGATCTCAGCCACGAGTCGCGGCATGTGACGACTGGAAAGACGTTTCATGCGCGAACAGGATTACGTGAAGCCGTGGTGGCGCTTGGCATCGGCATCGCTGGAGCACCCAGACTATGGAGGCTGGGCAGGCTTTCCTCCACCTTCCGGTGGTCCACAAACTGGCGGTCAAAGACACCACTGAGTTCCGAAGCAAAATTGTCCATGCGCACCAGGATCGTCCGAATGCGGTTCACCAGAAAATTATATCCGATCAGACTCGGAATCACCACCAGCAGCGCCACGATCGTGGTGATCAAAGCCGAACTCACACCTGGAACTAACGCCGCCTTATTCTGCACATCCAGAGCGGAAAAAACATCCAACAACCCCACCACCGTGCCTAGAATACCGATCAGTGGAGCCACCGCGATAACCGTGCCAACGAGGCTTAGCCGCAACTCCAGCTTCAAAGCCGCACTGCCCAGCGCGCGCTCCATTGCATTCTGTACCGTGCTCATCTGACTCGGTGAGATGCGACCTGCGCCCTGCAAGCGTGCTGAAAAACTGCGCCCAGGCTCCTCCTCACCCACCAGATGAAAGGCCAAATCCCGTGAGGCCGAGTGATAAATAAAGTACAGAGGCGACAAGTCCGTCTGCTCTTTCGTCAGGTAGAGAGCCAGCGGGTGCGCGCTTTCATGAAACATCCTCAAGAAGCGCCGATTTGCCCGATCCGTGCGACTTAGCAGCAGCCATTTCATCAGCAGCGTGGCCCAGCTCATCGTTGAAAGCAGAGCCAACAAACCGATCATAACCCACGCAAAAGGCGTGATATGGTCCAGGCCAAATTTCAGGCCAGTAACGAGAGACAGCATAGGCAAAGGCATCACAGTGAAAGAACGAGCTAGTTAAACGACCTTGATTGTCTGGCGTCAACCCTGGATTAATAACGGACCTGAAACATTCCTTTCGCCCACGATTAAAAAGGAAGTCAGTAGCTCATGGCCGCGTCAGACTCACCGCCACATGATCCGTGCCAGGGAGGATGCGCTTGCGCAGCTCGATGGTGACTGAACTAGGGCCAAACTCAGCCAGCAAACAGGCAGCCATTTCAGCCGCCAGAGTTTCGATCAATGCGCGCGGCCTCTCAGCCGCCAGAGCACGCAAACGCAGAGCCACAGCAGCGTAGTCCACCGTCCCTGCCAGCTCGTCATACATCTTCTCAAAGCGACCCGACAAACGTAGCGTCACATCCGCTGAAAGCGTCTGCCAAGCCGCACGC
>JBEBGU010000335.1:0-5232 GCA_040081325.1 Prosthecobacter sp. | reverse complement strand
GGCCAGCGGTGCTGACTTCGAGCACACCATTCGTGTCCAAGAGCGCCTGAATCACCGGATCATAATAGCGCCGCAGATCACCCGCTGGCCGCAGGCCGAAACGTTTCGCCAGATCGGGATGCGCGTAGAAATCAAACTGCCCGGTGCGGATCATCTGCTCATAGAGCTTCCAATACATCTTCCACATGTGCTCGATGTCCGTGGCCGACTTCCACAGTGAGACATGCTTCGGATCATCCACCGCGATTCCATCATGGATGTAATGCACACTGCCGATGAGGTAATCCCACTCCGCCATCACCGTCGTCTTTTCGATCCACTTTTCACGGCCCTCCAGATGATCACACTCCAGCGCGAGCCGGATCGGGAAGTCCGGCAGCGCCACACGCGCCTCATTCACCAGTTCAAAGTAGCGCGGCAGGTCCGTGATCAACATGCGCCAGTCATCGAAGTACTCCGGCATCGGATTATGATCCGAGAGCCCGATCTCCGCCAACCCGATGCTCTGCGCATGGCGCGCATACTCAACTGGGTTCCCTTCCGCATGAAGGCAGAGTGGTGTGTGCGTGTGGTAATCGGTGAGCATGGAGCTTCCGAAGCACTGACTTGGCGGCGGAGCAACGTTGGATTTTCAATCGTTCAGCAAGAACGAGCCGCCAGCCTCGCGGCAGCGGTTGCCCGGCCAGACGGATGAAGCGCTTTGATTCGCTGCTCGTGGGCAGGGCATCACCAGCCCCAGCAGGGATCAGAAATTCAAAGTCCGCGGGGTGACATGGTGAAGACGCCCAGGGTGACCGCATAGGCGTCGGCTGCGGTCATGCGTTTGATCTCATGGCCAGCACCCCAGGAATCGGTGAAGATCACCTCATCTTTGCTGCTGCTGTAGCCGATCAACATGCGCATGTGACCACCACCGATCTGGCCTGCATTGGGCAGCGGTGGTGTCTCAGGGAAACGCCCGATCTCTAGACCCCAGAGCAGCGGTATGCCTTTATCAACATGCTCGCGGATGATGCTGGCAAACTCTTTGATGGAGACGCGGCGCTTACCGCTGCCATCGTAGTACAACTTGGGATTGATCAGCGGCTTGAAGGAGACACCAAACTGCTGGTCCACTTTGGCCAGGCTCTTGAGCATGATGGGCACATTGACGCCAGTCTCCGCATCCGCATTTAAGATCTGCGCCATCTCATGCTGGTCACAGGGAATCTGAAGGTACTCAAACAAGCGCTGGCAGCTTGCCGCGACGCAATAGCCTTTGGCACCTTGATCCACCATCGGCACGCCTGAGATATAGACATCTCCGTCAGGGGTTTTGGTGACGTTCTTTTGCAGGGTCATGCGCTGCACGCCCATGTTTAGCTTGCCCATCGACCAGCCGGCTTGATCGGGTGCGGAGAGCTTCAGCCGCAGGAATTCTGGCTGGCGCACCATCTTGTCTGACTGGAAATCATTGTGCTCGAGAATGGCGATGCCTGATGGTGTGGTCCAGATCCAGGAAACGATTTTGACTGCGGCATTGCCTGCGCCGAGCTGCCGCTTCGGCACGACTTTCAGCGCGCCGCTGAGGCTCAGTCCGATCTTCTTGAATAGGCTGTCAAATTCAATGGAGCCGATGTCGCCAGCATCTCCACGATTGTAGATGGAGATGGTGCTGCGGGCGACCTTACCCTTGACTAGCTCGACAATGGCCTCCTCCACTATCACACGGCCATCGAAGAGGCTAGGGATGGTCTGAAAGTCCGAACCCTTCTGCCGGGAAAAACGTGCACGTTCTTTCGTGACGGCGAGCCATTCAAAATCATAGAGCTTCCTCGGCTTTTCTGTCGGTGCGTCCGCTTGGGCAGGAGCTGGAATGTCTTGTGGTGGCTCTGTGCCTTCTGTTTTGGGAATGTAACGTTGCTCAAAGGCAGCGGTGTCGGTCTGCCAGATGGTGCTGAAATCGAGCAGTGAGTCGAGGTCCAAGAAGTTCTTCTTGATGCTGCCCAAGACCTTTTCGGATGGCACCAAAGGATTGCCACCCTGCTTGCTGCGATACAGTGCAAGTATCAGGCCACCATCACGCTGGAGCCGTAAATCCAAAAAGGCATCGACCACGCTCCATCGAGCAGTGGTCTGGCGGGGTGAGTTCGGTTCATAACCAAACACGACGTCTCCGTAGTCAGGAGCTAGTGAACCTGTGGCGAGGGTAATGGCGGCGATCAAATCCTGCAAAGAGTGGTGGTTCTCAAAGTTGTTTGAGAACCTCAGGACCACGGAGTTCATTTGGTCATTTTCAAAATACACGGTGGCATTCTCGACAGGCAGCTTTGAAGGGCTCCATTGCCATTGGCCGACTCCACCAGTCTCCATGCTTTTAAATTTCAGGGTGGTTATCTTGCTTTTTGCTCGCGTGTCATTTTGAAACCAATAAGTCGCGGCACCAGCCACGCCGTTGATTTTAAAGGCGGCACCCATCTCAGCTCGCGTCATGGAGAGCGGTGCCTGCCAATCAATCAAGGGATCTAGAGACACGACGGGCAATTCTGCTGCGGGAGATTTTGTGATCAGCGTAACCGCCAAGACGAGGATCTGGAGAAGAGTGCTGACACGCTGTGACATGCCGTTCTTTTACCGAATGGCGCGGAGTATGGCAATCTCCTTTCTCTCCATAAAAGTCGGAGCATTCTACCGTGATCACATGATTCCACCGCGCCTGTCATCTACGGCGCAAACGCTTGGCTTGATCGTGCCAGCATCTGCAACGAGAGGAAAAGATGCCCTCTCCCCAAGCCTACATTTTCGACCTCGACGGAACTTTGATCGATTCGCTCGGCGACATCGCGGAGTCGATCAATCGGATGCTGGATGGGCGGGGTTATCCGCGCTGTGCGGCGGGGGATTTCACGCAGATGATCGGGGATGGGATGGAGAAACTGGTGGAGCGGGCTTTGCCAAAAGAGGCGCGTGAGGAGTCGCTGATCCTGACCTGCGTAGAGGAGTATCGGGCGCACTATGACATGCTCTGGCAGGAGCAGACGCGGCCGTATGAAGGCATCGTGGAGATGCTGGCGGCGCTAAAGACGCGCGGCGTGAAGCTGGGTGTGATCTCGAACAAGGCGCATCGATTCACGGTACCGATGACGGAGCATTTTTTCGGCACGGAGACGTTTGATCACATCCTGGGCCAGCGTGCGGAAGTGCTGCGCAAGCCGGATGCAGCGGGGGCGCATGAGATGGCGGCAGTTCTCGGCCTGACGACTTCCGAGCTGGCCTATGTGGGTGACTCGGGCATCGACATGGCCTTTGCCAAAAATGCCGGGATGCTCGGCATCGGTGTGAGCTGGGGTTTCCGTTCGGTGGCGGAGTTGCGCGAGCATGGCGCTGATCTGATCGTTGATCATCCGCGTGAGCTGCTGGTGCTTGAGTAAATCTTCAGCAAGCTGCCATGAGGCTTGAAGTGCAGGGCGTGTTCGTTGTAGATTCGCGGTAGATGATCTCTCCCCGCTTTCTACGTTTCGCTGCTCTCAGCATCCTACTGACTTCTGTGCTCTGGCTTGCTTCATGCAAGACGATGCCACCATCACCTCCTCCGCCGCCTGAACCCGTGGCACCCGTGAAACCCAAGGGCCTCTATGAATGGACGGGCCTGGGCAAAGACATCACTCTAATGCGCATCAATGTCGATGAACAGATGGCTTATTTCTTCTGTGGTAAAGAGCAGATCGGCTGGACGTATGTGGCCACGGGCATCACCACTTTTCCGACGCCGATCGGTGAATTCAAAGTGCTCGAAAAGATCGCTGATAAAGTCTCCAATCTCTACGGCAAGAGCTATGACGCGGCTGGTAAACTGGTGAACTCTGACTTCAAACAAGGTCGTGATCTGCTGCCTCCAGGTGGGCGCTTTGATGCGGCAAAGATGACGTATTTCATGCGCCTCACAGGAGATGGCGTGGGCATGCACATTGGCGCGATCCCGCGCCCTGGTCGCCGTGCTTCGCATGGCTGCATCCGCCTACCATCGAAGGTGGCGGGAAACATCTTCAAGCACATCTCCGTGGGCACTCCGGTATTGATCACAGGCAGCGGTCCCGACTACCCGACGTACCTGAAACAGTCCGCCGAAAAATCTAAATCGAACGCAGCCAAGCTCGCCTCTGCGAAAAAGAAAGCCGCTGAAGCAGTGGCGGCAGAGGCAGCCGTCACGGCCCTACCACCGAGTGATCCGAACGGCCCCGCGCCTACACTGCCTGCCGCTGGCGCGGCTCCTGCGCTGCCTGTTGTAGAAGAGATCAAACCGGCGGTGCCTGAGCCGAGAAATTAATTTTCTACCGCGCTACAGCATGAGCACGCCACCCCTCGTCGTCACCCATCCGCTGGCCCAGATCCACCTCACGGCCATGCGTCAGGTGGAGACGCCATCCGCCGTTTTTCGCTGGCACTTGCAACGACTCGCCGAGATCCTTTTTACCGTGGCCAGTCGCTCGCTGGAGACGGAGTCGGTGACGATCCAGACACCGCTGGCCGAGACACAGGGGCAAGCCTTTGCGCGGCCCATCGTTCTCGTGCCCATTTTGCGCGCGGGCCTGGGTTTATCCGAAGCGATCCTACCGCTCGTGCCTGACGCGACGGTGGCGCACATCGGTATCGCTCGGTGTGAGGAGACGGCGCTGCCAAAGCCTTATTATTCTAAGCTGCCAGCCATCCTCGGCAGATCAGACGTTTTCGTGCTCGACCCCATGCTCGCCACCGGTGGCAGCGCCTGCGCCGCGATCACCCAGCTCAAGCAGGCCGGAGCCAGCCGACTCACTTTCATTTGTGTCGTCAGCAATCCCGTGGGTATCGAAGCCATGCAAAGTGCGCATCCCGATGTGCCGATCATCACTGCGGCTATCGATGAAGGTCTAAACGATCTCTTCTACATCGTGCCGGGCCTTGGTGATGCCGGAGATCGCTGCTTTGGCACCTGAACGCGCCCGACTTGAGAATAAAAATGCAGGAATGCATGGAATGATCTTGTTGAGCGCAAGTCCGCCGTGAGATAGTGCGATCCTACATCATGAAAGAGTATGCCTACATTCACGAGGAAGGACGACTGCCCGAGCCCCTGACCTCGGTCCCCTTCCTCAATAGCTTCAGCGACGAGCAGCTCGATGACGTGCTGAATTCCTCCAGCCTGCTGCAGTGCGACAAGGACGACATTATCATCAAAGAAGGCACCATCGACAGCCGCATCTACATCCTGCTCAG
>JBEBGU010000334.1:0-5233 GCA_040081325.1 Prosthecobacter sp. | reverse complement strand
GAGTTCGACTACTGCTGCGTCCATGCCAGCTTCGCCCTGCGCGAGCTCGGCTTCGAGACCATCATGGTCAATTCCAACCCCGAGACCGTCTCCACCGACTACGACACCAGCGACAAGCTCTACTTTGAGCCTCTCACCCTCGAAGACGTGCTCAACATCTACGAGCGCGAAAACCGCCACGACCAGGTGCTCGGCGTCATCGTCCAGTTCGGCGGCCAGACCCCGCTGAACCTCGCCAAAGGCCTCGAAGAAAACGGCGTCCGCATCATCGGCACCTCGCCGAAGAACATCGAACTCGCCGAAGACCGCAAGATGTTCGCCAAGCTGCTCGACGACCTCGGTTTGCACCAGGCCGAAAGCGGCACCGCCACCTCGTTGGAGGAGGCCCTCGCCATCACCGCGCGCATCGGTTACCCCAGCCTCGTGCGCCCCAGCTTCGTGCTCGGCGGCCGCGCCATGCAGATCGTCTATAGCGACGCCGAACTCACCCACTACATGAAGAACGCCGTCGAGGCCACGCCCGACCGCCCCGTGCTCGTGGACCGCTTCCTCGAAGACGCCACCGAGGTCGATGTGGATTGCATCAGCGACGGCGAGACCACCGTCATCGGCGCCATCATGGAGCACATCGAAGAGGCCGGCATCCACTCCGGCGACAGCGCCTGCGTCATCCCGCCCTTCAGCCTCAGCAAGGAGATGCAGGACCGCATCCGCGACGCCGCCAAAAAGCTCGCCAAAGCCCTCAACGTCCGCGGTTTGATGAACATGCAGCTCGCCGTCAAAGGCGACGACCTCTACGTCATCGAGGTCAATCCCCGCGCCAGCCGCACCGCGCCCTTCGTCAGCAAAGCCATCGGCGTCCCACTTCCAAAACTCGCCGCCAAGATCATGGTCGGCAAGACCTTGAAGGAACTCGGCTTCACCGAAGAAGTCATTCCGAAGCATCACAGCGTCAAAGAAGCCGTCTTCCCCTTCAGCAAATTCACCGGCGTGGACATCATCCTTGGCCCCGAAATGAAGAGCACCGGCGAAGTCATGGGCATCGACTACGACCTCGGCATGGCCTTCGCCAAGAGCCAGATGGCCGCCGGCGGCACCCTGCCCACCAAGGGCAACGTCTTCATCAGCGTCAAAGAAACCGACCGCCCCAACGTCGTCCGCATCGCCAAAGGCTACGCCGACCTCGGCTTCACCCTCTACGCCACCAGCGGCACCGGCAGCGTCATCACCGAGGCCGGCATCCCCGTGAACATCCTCCCCAAACTCGCCAGCGGCCAGCGCCCCAACGTGATCGACCTGATGAAGAACAAGGACATGGCTTTGGTGATCAACACGCCGAGTGGCAAGAACCCCCGCGAGGACGAAGTGAAGATCCGCACTGCGGCGATGCAGAACCGCATCCCGATCATGACCACGTTGCGTGGTGCCGATGCCGCGCTGCGAGCGATCAAGTCACTGCAAGGCAGCGAGGTGCAGGTGCGGGCTTTGCAGGAGTATCACAAATGAACCCGCTGAGGTGGCCACAATGTGTGACTACCTCGGATTCAACTTATTGAGCGACATCTCCAAGGACTGACTTACAAATCCAGATATGAAACTGCCGAAATCTATCAGCCCGTGCCCTATCGTTGAGGCCGTGTTTGAGTCGCGGTTCCAAACTGACACACCTGAAGAGGCAGTTGTCGGCATGGTTTATCAGGCTTTAAGGAAGGATTTCCCGAAGATGAGTGCCTTGCCGCTGGCCAGCCTCCCGCAGCAGATGAGAAAGGCAGACCCGGAGTTTACTTACCAACCGCTTCATCGCTTGGAAGGGGAACGCATGGTTTTGCTAATTGGACCACGGAATTTCGCAATCGCCAGCAAGGGTGACTATCTGGGTTGGCAGGGGTATTGCGCAGATGCTCTCCGTGTATTCGAAACCATCGCTGCGACCGGCATTTTCCAGAAGATCGAAAGATTCGGTCTGCGTTATATCAGCTTCTTTGAGGGAGATGTTTTGAGCAATCTGACGCTGTCAGTCCAACTACAGGGAAGGGAAATTCAAGGTGGCGAATCGTTCTTCAGAACCATTTTGCAATGGGAAGGATGCTCTTGTCATTTGCAGGTTGGTAAAGACCTCAAACTCTCGAATCGAGATGGGAAGGCTGGTTCAGTGGTGGATATTGATGCCTTCGTACAATCGCCAACAGCAAGCGGAAGCCTTCATAATGATGCAAAGGGCTTTCTAGAGATGGCTCATCATGCGGAAAAAGACTTGTTCTTTACTCTCCTGAAGCCAGAATTCCTCGCGACCCTCTCACCAACCTATGAAGCTTCAACTACCTAGCATGTATCGTTCGGCATCGGGGTTTGTTCCCTCGGTTTCGGTTGTGCTGATGACCTCTCTTGCGGGTTTGGCAGCTAACGGGCAGCCCGAGGAAAAAGACCTGTGCTACGGGCTGCACCCACATGGTATGGGAAATGCAGTGTTTTATCATCCCGCTTCTATTGAGGCGCGGAATGAGCCAGGCGATGTGCTTCAGACGTTTGCAGTCCAGATGCTTCGAGAATCGGTTGATCTGCCAGCAGCAGCAACTGAGGTCATCAACGAGCATTTCTGGGATCTGCTGCTATGAGCGAAGCCGAACTTCTCGAAGATTTTAAGCAGTATTTGCCCAAATATTTGTCGCCAATCGGCACCGAGAACTTGTTCGGCGAACTGAAGCAGTTTCCTGCCAACATCGACCAGAGGCTTTACACGTCTCTCTTGAAAGCTCAGCCGATTATCTATCAAGGTGATGGCCTCTCCAACCTGCCGATTGTAAATCTGCCGGACGACAAAGTTGGGAAAGCGAAGGCGATGGTGCTATCGAATACATGCGATATTTCGCCGGACAATCCTAGGCCCATCCCCGCACGGATGATTTACTGCCCTATTATCAGCTATGAGCGATACAAGGCCACGCTGGCAGCATCTCAAGCAAAGGTTTCGGAACACCATCTGAGCGATATTCGGGCTCAAAAAGTGAGTTCCATGTTCTTTCTGCCGAGAAATGACTCCCTCGGAGAGGATGCAATCGTTCTTTTGGATCGGGCCAACAACTGCGACATCAATCAAGTTCCACCGCACGAGATTCAATCACGCCGACTGTTCACATTGAGCGATTACGGATTCTACCTCCTTATCTTCAAGCTCTCGATCCACTTCACGAGGATACGTGAAGCAGTGCCTAGGACTTCAGAGTCCTGAGGTCGGCACGAAAAGGGGACGGCAAAAAGGAACAAGCGTGACCCCATGGCTAGCGGCCCCTCACTTCTGAATCTAGTTTCGCTGGTCCCACGACTTGCTGAAGTGCGCACCCCTCACGCCAGCGCCTCTTTGCAATACTGCACGCACTTCGCCACTTCCTTCACCGCGTCGGAGCCTTCGGGGATCTTGTATTCCAGTTCGACCTCGGCGGGGAAGGTCCACTTCTCTTTCTTCATCAACTGAAGCACTTCCTTGATCGGTGTCTGACCCTGCCCCCACGGGACGTTGCCGCCGTCGGCGGTGCGGTCCTTCAGGTGCAGGTTTGTGATGCGTGCGTGATACTTCTCCAGCACGGGGATCGGTGACTTGCCCTTCGAGCCGGCGACGTAGTGGCCGATGTCGAGGTTGAAGCCGATGTATTGGCCGAGATCCAGGATGGAGTCGAACTTGTCCATCTCCGGCAGGTTGTTCGTGTGGTTGTGGAAGCCGACCCAGATCTTGTGCTTGTCCGCAAACGGCGCGACTCGCGCGGCGAGGATGGCATTGCGCTCTGTGGTCACGCTGGTGCAGCCCAGCGCCTTGGCCACGAGGAAGCTGAACTCAATCTCCTCATCCGACTGACCGAAGCCCATCTTGTGGATGTGAATGTTGACGCCCGCGTCGTTATACATCTTCCGCAGCTCACGGCATTTCACGAGCTGCTGCTCACGCTCCGCGTCGGTGGCTTTGCCTTTGATGCCAGCGAAGTCCTGGATCGGGCCGCCCATGAGTTCGGTCTCGCTGAGGCCGTCATCGAGCAGCGCCTTGAGCGTCTCCTCGGCCGTCTTCGCCATGCTGCGGTAGCTATACGTGATGCAGCCAATCCGCACGCCGTTGAAGACGGAGTTGGGCTTCTCCACCGCCGAAGCGAGCCGTGGGAGCGTGAAACCAGTGGCGGCTGCGACGGCGGTGCCGAGAAAGTTGCGGCGTGTGATGAGCGAGTTCGATTTCATGTGAAGGCTGGATTGAGGTGGACTGCTTCTTCTGCCCGAATCCCAGGGAAAGCAAGGACGTGGAGGCGTGGGGAACGGCCGGATCTCAGCTTCACAGCACCCGAATCTGCGCCGGGTCGCTCCAGGCCCCCATCACACCGCGCAGGCCGACGGTGCGGACGCCGAAGAAGAGGCCGTGGGTTTGCCAGGCGGATTTGGCGGACGGGTCGCCGGTGGTCACCTGCACCTCGTTGGCACCGCGACGGGCGAGCGGGGACGCGGCTCCTTATCCGGCGAAAGTTCTAGAACCATAGGCCAATAGCGAGCCCGGCTGACAAGAGACATCTTGTTTTATCATTCAAGATCATCGCTCCCCATGAAAATCCATATCACCTTCGCTCTCGCCCTGCTCGCGCTTCCTGTCCTCGCCGGAGTCGAGCTACCTCAGGCAACAACCTCCCTGATCTCTCCCACTGCTGATGGCATCACGGGCATGGGTTCCTCTCAGGCGATTAACGACCGCTACATCCTCCTTGGTGCGCCCGACTTCGATCACACCAGCGCTCAGAACGTGGGTGCCGTCTATGTCTTCAGCGCCACCACTCGGAAATTGATCCGTCGTATCCAGAGTCCGGTTCTCGTTGCCGATGAGCGCTTTGGCCAAACCGTTGCCCTCTTCGGCACTACGGCCGACGTCGGCGCGGGAGGCAATGACACCCTGGCCAACAACGGTGGTGCCGTTTACGCCTTCGACATCGCTTCCGGCAGAAAGCTCTGGTCCAATCAGGGCTCACAGGCCAATGCCGGGATGGGGACCGCCGCACTGGCAGCCAATCAGGATTACGTTCTCGTGGGCATCCCCAAAGGCAATGCCAGCGGCAAGCCCACCAACTCCGGCTTGGTCCGTTGGATTACCCGCCGCACGGGCCTCAACGTGGCTGATTCCGTTGGCACCAGTCCCTCCGCCAACGACGCCTATGGCACCGCCCTCGCCTGCTCCGGCAGCACCGTTGCCATCGGCACCCCTTATGCC